>JBFZCS010000275.1:0-32835 GCA_041307825.1 Azonexaceae bacterium | reverse complement strand
AAGAAAGAGGATGGAAATGCCATCGACGCCAACCATGTAGTGAATGTTCAGGCTGGGGATCCAGTCGTATTTTTCGAGCAGTTGGAAGCCATGATTTTTCGGATCGAAGACGAACAGCGCGACAAGCGCAATGATGAGGTCAATCAGCGCGCTGACCAGGGCGATTACGCGGGCCGACTCCGGGCGTGGCAGCAACCAAATGAATACCGCACCGATCGGCAGCACGAGGAACAACAAAGAGAGTAAAGGGATGTTGTCCATCAGCCGTGATGTCCAAAACGATTTGCCAGCGCGTTGAGCGCCGGTTCGATCAAATTGAGCCAAGGCTCGGAGTGAAAGCCGACGATCAGCAGTACCAGAACGGCGATGCCGCTGACGACGTACTCCATCCGCAGGGTTCGTTCGATCTTGGCACTACCTTCCGGTGCAGGTGACAGAAAGGCACGTTGGAAGGCGTAGAGCAGGAAACCGGCTGCAGCCACGTTGCCCAGCGCAGCAGCCACGGTCGGCAGCGCGCCAAAGCGTTCCATCGCGGCTTCGAGCACGAGATGAGAAGCATCAAAGCCCGGGGTGCCGGGCATGCCGACAATTGAAAGGCCGCCAACGAGAAAGCACACGGCGAGAAACGGAATTCGTTCGAACAGGCCGCCGAGTTTGGCCAAGTCTGTCGAATGCGTGCGACGAAAGACAAAACCAACGACGAACAGCATCACGGTCGCCGCCAGGCCAAAATTGACCGACAGCAACACGGCGCCAATGAGCCCGGCCGGATGCAGGGTAAACAACCCAATCACGATCAATCCGCTATGGCTGATGACGGCGAAGGAGAGCAGGCGACGCAGGTTGGACTGGAGAAAGGCGAGGATGGCGGCGTAGAAGACCCCGGTGATGGCAAAGGCGACGATCAAGTTTTGCCACTCCATTACTCCTTCCGCAGTCAGAGGTAGCAGGAAGCGCAGCATGCCGTAGATGCCGACCTTGATGCCGAGCAGCAACGACGGGGCAACGGCCACCATGCCCCGATGGGCCACGTGCGGCAGCCAGCCGTGCAGAGGGAACAGAGGTGTGCGCACCGCCAGGCCGTAGAACAGCAGGAAGAAGGCGGCAGTCTGGAATTTTCCTTGTGCCGGGTGCTGGATAAGGTCGAACAGATCGAAGCTCCAGCGGCCAGTGACATCGGCATGGCCCCAGGCCAGGATGATCATGCCGCCCGCCAACAGCAGAACCCCAACACCCTGAAACTGCAGGAAGCGAGTCATTGCCAGGCTGCGATTTTCCTCGGTCGAGGTCGACCAGTGGCCGATCAGATAGCCGGCCACGGCGAGTTCCAATACCGAGAACAGTGCGAACCAGAGCAGGTTCATGGTGACCAGCATCACCATCAGCGCAGCCTCGGCCAACAGGATCATTGCAATTAGCCGGCCGGGCGCTGCCAGTCTCCGCACCATGCCGTAGAGCATCATCAGCACTGCGATTAGCGCCGCCAGCAGCACGAACAGTGCTGTCACTCCGTCGGCGGCGGCATGGTAACCGAATCCGTCGAGCCGTTCGGCCAGTTGCAGCGCCGGGGAGGCGGCGTCGATATGGTGATAGAGCGCGAAACCTAGCCCCAGTTGGGCGAGTGCGACGATGCGGCCAAGTGCCAAAGCAGCGGTACGTTCGCCCAGAGCGAAGACGGCTGCTGCTCCAAGTAGCGGTAGCAGTTGAAGTACCGCGAGAATCGGCCAGCTTGCTTGGGCGGTCCAGTGGATCTCGGTCATTACAAAATCACCACGAATATCGCCATTACGGCAAGAACGAGGTAGCGCGGACGTTCGAGCAAGGTCTCGAGTACCAGCAGATAATCGCCGACGCGGCGCATGATACGCGAGACAGGTCCCCCGCTCTGCTGCATCACCAGGTTTGACTCGAAACGCTGCAGGTGCTCGGCTGACCATGCCAGAAAGGCGCCAGCGAGGCCGTGGCCACGGATCACTCTGTCGTCGTCGATAGTGCCCGCCCTGCCACCGCGGTGGCGCTCGGGCATGCCGACAAGATACGAGAGTACGTTGTCGTCGAAGTTGCGCATATCACGACCGATAGCTTGGGTCGGTCGGACCAGTGCGCTCCGAGCAAAATGATCAAGCCAGAAGCGCTGCAGGGCCGCAGTGTACAACCACTGTCTTCCCGCCAGCCAGGCCGGCACCGGATTGGCCTTTTCGTTGACCAGGTGCATATAGGACGGCGCCAACAGGAACTGATAAGCACGCCAGGCGGAGTGCAGACCCATATGCCAGGCGGCAAGTTCGAACCAACCCAAACCGCTGGCGAGGAACATCAGACCGACCTGAGTCACCGTGGCAAAAATTAGCGAGGACTTCACATCCGTCTGCACCAGCCCGGCAAGCCAGCCGTAGAGCGCGGTCAGCGCGCCGATGACGGCGATGTAGAGCATGACGTCAGGCACGCTTAGCAATACTGGTTCGAGACGGATCACCAGATAGACCCCGGCGTGGACCATCAGCGCGCCATAGAAGATTGCCGAGGAAGGCGTCGGCCCCTCAAGCGCGCGGGCGATCCACGAGGAAAATGGCAATTGTGCCGACTTGGCCAGCGCGGCGATCAAGAAACCCAGAAGGACAAGCCGTGCCGTGATCTTGTCGAAGGTGCCGGCATTGGCCGCCCAGTCAGCCAGACCCGACCATTCGACGGTTCCGAGCCACCATGCCGAGAGGCTGATACCGAGAATGAAACCGGCGTCGCCGATGCGGTTGGTAATAATGGCAAACAGCGCGTTGCCGGTCGCCAGCGGGCGGTCGTAGGCGTAACCGATCAGCAGCCAGGAGCTGACACCGGCCAGTTCCCAGCCGATGAAGGTCAGCACGGCATTGCCGGAGAGTACGATCAGCAGCATGCCGGCGAGGAAGAGCGACATGAAGATGAAGAAGCGGTGAAACCCGGTTTCGCGATGCAGGTAGTTGCGCGAGAAGCGCAGGGTCAAGACGCTAATCAGCGCAACCAGCGTGGCGTAGGAGAGCGAGAGTCCGTCGAGCATGAAGGAGATCGGGACGTTAAACTGGCCGCTGGCAAACCAGCTACCGACCGTGAAGTGGCCCGGCGCCCCCTCGTAGAGCGACAGTACGTCCAGCATCAGCAGTCCGAACAGCGCCAGCCACGCCCCGCCCTCGGCGAGTCGTGCGGTCGGCGGCTCGCCATCGTCGCCGACGGCTTGACCCAAAATGACATAGGTCGCAATGCCGCCAGCCGCAAGCAGTGGCAGCATTGGGATCAGCATAACGAGTGTGAACAGGCAGTTCACGTCGCATACTCCAGCGGCCGTTCCAGCAATACCGGTGGCAGCGGTTCGCGATTCCCGGCGAACCAGTCGACTGATCTCTTGACTGTTCTCAGGGCTACATTGCCCGACCAAGGTGCCCAGCCATTGGCTGGATCGAAGAGGTGGATGGCACCTGATTCGGGATCTTTGGCGGAGAGGATTACCCAGCCGTTGCCAACCAGTTCCTGCAGCGGTGGCTGGCGCCGGTATACCGCAGTGATGATGTCCAGATCTTGCTCGACTACAACCAGCAGGCGCATCGCCTCGTGGATCTCGATCATCTGCTTGGGAAGGCCAGTGCGCAGGTCGGAACCGGCACCCTGCATCACACCGAAATACCCGGCGACGTTGTGCATGATCTTGCTGCCGCAACCAAAAATTTCATTGTTGACTGTTGAGAAGAAATACTCGAGGTTGATGCCGGCGCCGACCGCGCCGTTGATCAGCAGGTGTCGTTCCAGTACCTTGCCTTCGGGGTCTTGCGTCGGATCGTAGGAAATGAGGAAGGAGCGACGATCGAAGAAAGCGCCGCGACTCATGGCCCGCCGACCGAAGAAAGCACAAGCGTTGGTGACGTGACCAAGTTCGGGCCGTGGTTGCGAAAAGTCGTTGCGGCGGCCCCAGACGTGGTTGAGCGCGTTGGCCTTGCCGATATCCAGCGGTGCCGAATAGAGCCGTCGGCAGCGTTCCTGCGCGTGCGCTAGCGCTGCATCCGCTAGGTCACGATCGAGTTGCTCAAAGGATGGCAGTAGCGCTACGTCGAGATCCTCGATGTCGTACCAGGTGATCCGGTCGTCGGCAGTGTTGTGCTCGGCGCCAAGGAAGCGGGTCGACTCTGGAATGTCGATGCCACGTTCGCGGAGCAATGCGCGTACCTCGGCCCGGTTGGCCATGGCGCAGAATAACCGTGCGTTTGGGCCGGAATGACGGCCCGAGCATGCGCCGCAGTCGTAGGCTGCCATATGCGGGTTATTGATACTGTTGGAGCCATGGCCCATGATCACCACCAGTGGTGCGAAGTCGCGGATTAGACCGAGGCTGACAAGAAAGCCGGCGATACGCTCGGCCTGCTCGGGGTCAGTGAAGCCTTGGCGTGGTGCCTCGGGCGTGGCGGGGCCGGCATCAACTGCAGCGTTGTGGGCTAACCGCGTCGGCACCCGACGGTCGTAAGATTCGCGCCAAGCGGTATTGAAGCGGCCAAAAGCGCCGGGCGCCATAGTCCGCAGCAGCAGTCCGACCAGCGCCAGCGGAGCCGCCAATGCGGTGAAAAAGGGGCCGCCCACCAGACTCCGGCGCGTAACCTGGTGCAACCGCTCCTGCCAACGCAAGCGGCTGGCGCGACGGCGGTGGTGTTCGCTAGCAACCGCCTCGGCGCCGGCGCGCGGCACCTCGTGCACATCGTGCGATGGGATAACGACGACTGGCACCACGGGGCACAGCCTGGCTGGCTCGGTGTCATCAAGGCCGTAGTAGTTCTGGAACACGGCGAAGTGCGCGGCGCCGCCCAGCGTTTCAATCTTCGGATTGGTCTCTTCAAGGTGACGGCGCATGCCTTCTTCGCGGTCGTCCATACAGAACACCACTTGTGCGGTCGCCCCGTTAATTTGACCAATATTGTGGCCCTTCCAGCGGCCGTGGTTGGCAGCGAGGCCGGCGAAAATCTGCTCGCGATAGTGGTGCTCGTAGGCATTGAGCCAGACGAAACCGCGCTGGTTTTCGTCGAGCATGCCGAGGCAGCCGAGCAAGGCTTCAGCGCCACTGCGGCCGAGTGAGCGCAGCTCACTGGCAGAGAGGCCAAGGTGTTGTGTCAGGCGAAACAACGGCCAAGCCGAGCGGGTCAAGTCGTGGTTGGCGGTCTGCTCGGCAGTCGGTGTTTCACGCCAGGCCTCAATGTGCCCGGCCAGCCATTCCCACAGTCCGGGCGCCTGCGGCAGTGCGGCGTCGCCGGTCGCCGGCAGGTGGGGTTCGATCAGGTCGAGCAGGTATTCCGGGAGATCGCCGCCGTGGAAAGCATGGCGCACCCACAGCTCGGCCGGGTGGCAACGGAAGTATTCACTGATGGCGGCGAGGCTGAAGTCGATATTCCAGTGGCGGCGCACGCAATCTGCTGCGACCAGACGCTCGAGCACCAGGCGGACGGCGAGGTAATCCATCATCGCCACCGGCACGTCCTTGGTGTCGGCATAGCCCGGGTGGTTGTGACGCCAGAGGAACATGCCCGACCAACCCGGCAGTTCCAGCGCCAGGCGCTCGAGATACGCAGGCCAGCGTTCTTCCGGTAGACCCAGCCAGGTCAGTTCGACCAGGACGGTGTCGATCGCGTCGTTCGGTAACTGCGACACTTCGAGACGTGCGCCGGGCAGAGAATCCATGGCCCAGCCTATATCGCGGGCCACGCTCTGCCGCCACGCTGCATAGAAGCCCAGCGGGCGTGCAGGGTTGTGCCAGGGCGACAGCCCTTGGTCGAGGTGTGAGGCAAGGTGGCGGATCAGTAGCGGGCGCACGGCATCGAGCATGTCCTCGTCGGTGAGTGACTTGAGCAGCGCACCGGCCGTGCCGCCAGCGCCGACTCTTGCCTCGAGCTCGGTCCACAGCGCTGCGGCACGCTCGGCGAAAACTCGGTGCGCATCGGAGGTCGTGGCGTAGCCCTCCTCCTCACGCGCCGACACCTCAAGCAGTTCCTCGGGATGGGCGAAGGCGTGGTCGATGCCGAGTACATCAAGGCAGGTATCCCAGAGCGTGCTGACTGCGGCCGCCTCGTCGCCACCCGAGGAGGCCAGCAAGCGACTCCGCGACGCCATAGGAGTCTCGTCGTCGATACGCGAGAGTGCTTGCTTTTCCTCGATGCGCCACTTGAGCTTTGCCAGTGCGATCGGACCTAGCGCGTGTACCAGGCCAGCGCGCAGGACGTCGCGGCGGCGCAGCGGGATTCTCACTGTGGACGCAAGCACATGGTCCAGATCCAACTGCCAGGCTGCGTCAAGTTGCGTCAGTGCTGCATCGATGTCAGTGTCGTCGATGCGGCCGTTGCGGTAGAAGGTACGAGAGCTTTCCTCAGGCAGCCAGGCTGGTTCGCCTGAAAGCCGGCTGGCCGCCGCCAGAGCCTCGGGGAAAGGCAGGTGCTGGAATCCATGTAGGGTGTTGTGATGGACGAAGTCCTTGATCGAGGCCTGGCTTGGCAGCACGTGCTCGAGATGGCGCACGCAATCATGCAGACGGCTGCGGATGTCTGTGGCGGTGCTGGTCTGGTGGTCGCTCACGTCAGGCTCCGAAAAGCTGCGCCAGCCGGACAACCGAAGCGCTGACCAGGGCCAGCGTCGGTGTCGGGTAGAAACCGATGGCCAGGATGCCGAAGGAAAGCACGCCAGCCGCTGCCATCTCGCCACGATCCAGATCCGGCACGCTTTTCATGGTCTCGCCAACCGGCCCGGTGAACAACCGGCCGACGGTGCGGAAGGCATAGGCGGCGCTGATCAGGAGCGAGATCGACAGCAGCACCATCCAGCCACCCCAACGGGCGAAGCCGCCGACCAGTACATGAAGTTCGGCGATAAAACCGGCGGTGCCCGGCAAGCCGATGGAAGCGGTAAGCGCCAGAACCATGAAGAAAGCAAAGCGCGGCATGGTGCGCACCAGCGAGGAATAATCGCCGATATCGCGGGTGTGCGTGCGGGCGTGCAGTAGGCCAACCAGCAGGAACAGCGTACCGGCCACTAAGCCGTGCGCCACCATTTGCATCACCGCACCAGTGAGCCCTGCGGTATTTAGCGCAGCTATCCCCAGCAGCACTACACCCATGTGCGAAATCGACGAATAGGCCAGCATTACGATCAGGTCGCGCTGGCGCCAGGCAAGAATGCCGCCGTAAAGCAACGTGACGAAGGCCGAGAGTGTCAGCCAGTCGCGTAGTGCCAAGGCAGCCCCGGGCAGCGTCTCGACGGCGCGAAGTAGGCCATAGCCGCCCATCTTTAGGAGGATCCCGGAGGAGATTAGTGGCACGGCGCTGGGCGCCTCAGCATAGACAAGCGGTGCCCAGCCGTGCATGGGGAATACCGCCATTTTGACGCCGAAGCCGATGAAGAGGCCTGAGAATATCCACACCTGAGTTGTCAGCGGCAAGCCGCGCGCGGCCTCTGCGATGGCGCTCATGCTGAAGCTGTGCGTGGGCACTGCATCGTAAAGTATTAACAGGGCGATCAGTATGAACACCGAGCCGCCCATGGTGTAGATGACGAAGTTGAGCGCTGCCTTCTGTCGCCTCTGTCGATTTTGCCCGCCAAGCCGGTCGATGAGGAAGAACAGGGGGATCAGCGTCAATTCCCAGAATACGTAGAAAAGCGACCAGTCGCGTGCCATGAAGACGCCGAGCATCGCAGACTCCAGCAAAAGGAGCAGTGAGAAATATAGCTTGGCGCCGGTTTTGACGCCGCCCGACGCGACCACGGCGACCGGCATCAGCAGCGTGGCGAGCAGAACCAGCGGGAAAGAAAAACCATCGATACCGAGCGAAAAACTGGCACCCATTCGATCATGCCAGACGTGAGTCTCGTAAATCTGAATGCCGGCGTTGGCCGGGTCGAAATGCCCCAGCAGTGACCACGCGAAAACTAGAGTCACGCCCGTCGCCACGAGGGCAGCGCGCCTGACCAGCGTAGGGTTACGCGCGGAAAGCATCGCCACGAGGATGGCGCCAAAAAGGGGAAGTAGGAGCAATACGCGCAGCATTTAACCCAAATATTCCATTCGCAGCTTTATGCTGGCAATTTGCTTAGCAATTAACGCGACATGAAAGATCGTATTTTCACATTGGGCGTTAGTGCTTATTCTCGCGATTTGCGCCTGGCTAGCCACGTAAATCCAGCGTTTAAATCAAGTCGCCATAATTACAAAACAGGGTACTAGCCTATTGTTTGATAGTAAAGATTCTGCGGATGGTTGGCTTGCGCGAAGAAAAACCAGCGTTCGGCCAGTAAGCCGAGGTATTGCAGCACGAATGCGATACCAAGCAGCACAGGGCTTGAAGTAAATGGCGCCAGCAACATCAGCGGTGCCACAAATGCAAAAATCATGAAAGCCGGCTTTACCGTGCGCAAGAATGACTCGCTCTTGCCGTGGAAGAATTCGCGCGTATTGAACGAGCCGCCCATCGACCCCATGGAGCGCTGAACGATGTACGGATGCTTCATGCCGATAGCAGTCTGTATGGTCGATTTTGGCTTGAGGCGTGCGTTGCGCACCAGTGATGCGCTACGCCCGGCAAATGCCAGGAAGGTGATGATGAGCGCCCAACTGACGAAGAAGTTGGTTTGCGACGGGGCTGCCAAAGCAGCATAAAACGCTGCCAGGGTGAAGCCGGACGCCCCCCCCATCAGGATGAAGTTCACCACTGTGACAGGCGAATGCCATTCGCGCAGGAAACGCAGGCAGGCGTAGATCATGGCCGTGCAGACGAACAATGCGAAGGCCAGCATCGTGCCAACGACACCCAGTACGAATGACAGATCGATTATCAGACCGCCGGGCAACGTCACCATTGCCGGTCGGTATCCGGCCAGATGCGATAGGCCAAAAAGGAACACCACACCCATGAACGCAGGCAGCACGATCACTTCGCGCGACAACCACGAGGTACGCCATTGTGTGGCTGAACGCCAGGCGCGTTCAGGGCGCCCCAGGTGGAAGAAAGATGCGATCAGGCCGCCCACCAATAGTGACAAGGCCAAGGCGCTGCCGTAACCATAAAAAGGATCGGACTGCATCGGCAGCAATCCGAACAAGGCATACGATTGATGGGTGAATAGGGCAAGAAACAAACCTTGCCCTGCGCCGATGAGAGTCGTAAGAAAAATGACGGAAAAAGCTGGTTTCATAGTGCGCCGTTCTTAAAATAGTTTTTTCATCACCACGCCGAAACATCGTCCATCGACGAATCATTCTTGCTCGGTTTCGGTAGCTGGCCATCGACCTTGAGCGGATTATCTGAACGCTCCAGTTCATCCTTGTGTATCTTGAGTTTGGTCTTGCGACGGGGCAGATAGTGGTTGGCGGGAAGCGTGCCCCATTCCGGCATCAGCGCGTAGCCTCCGTCTTCACGTATCGCCAGCGACACCTCGGATTCCGGATCGTGAATATCGCCGAAGAGGCGAGCGCTGGTCGGACATGCCTTTACACAGGCGGGCTTGCGATCAATCTCGGCCAGGGACTGGTCGTAGATGCGATCTACGCACAAGGTGCATTTCTTCATCACCTTCTGCTTTTCGTCGAATTCCCGGGCACCATACGGACAAGCCCAGGAGCAATACTTGCAGCCGATGCACTTGTCGTAGTCAACCAGTACGATGCCGTCTTCCTTGCGCTTGTAGGATGCGCCTGTCGGGCATACCGGTACGCAAGGCGGGTCTTCGCAATGAAGGCAGGATTTGGGGAAATGCAAGGTTTCGCTGTTGGGATATTTTCCCATCTCGAAAGTCTGCACGCGGTTGAAGAATGTGCCGGTCGGGTTGGCGTCGTAAGGGCGTTGGTCGAACAGTGGCCCTGCTGAACCCGATGTATTCCATTCCTTGCAACTGGTCACGCAAGCGTGGCAGCCGACGCATACATTGAGGTCAATGACCAAGGCGAGCTGCGTCATTTTGCACCCCCGTTCCTTTTGCTGCCGCCCAGGTAAGTAAGCCATTTCGGGCGTTCCTTCATGCCGGGATATTTCTTCATCGGTTCAAACTGCGGCGATGCTTGCTCCGGTTCGTTCTCGTCGGCTTTGTAGATGCGTACTCGCACGTCGTACCAGGCCGCTTGCCCGGTGACCGGATCGGAATTTGAAAAACGTTTGCCATCTGCCTGAGGCGGCAACTCTTCCGAGATCACGTGATTGAGCAGGAAGCCCTGCTGCGACTCATTCGCATCCGGTGCCAGGTTCCAGGCGCCGGCGGCTTTGCCGACAGCATTCCAGGTCCACACCGTACCGGGTTCCAGCGACTCGCTGTAACGCGCCATGCAGCGTACCTTGCCCCATTGCGACTCGACCCATATCCAGTCGCCATCGGCGATGCCAGCATTCTTGGCGGTGCGTGCATTTACATAGAGATAGTTGTAGGCATGTATCTGGCGCAACCACGCATTCTGTGAATCCCACGAGTGGTACATCGCCATCGGGCGTTGTGTCAGGGCGGACAGCGGATATTTGTGCTTGTCGCTGGTTTGGCTTTCCAGCGGCTCGTAGTAGAACGGTAGCGGATCGAAATAGGTCTCGACGCGCTTTGCCAGATGGGCTGGCGGCTGACGTGAAATGCTCTTGCCCTGTGCAGCCAGCCGGAACTTTTGCAGTACCTCGGAATAGAGATGAATCAGAATTGGTTCGGCGTAGCGCGTAATGCCGCTGCGTTGCGACCACTCCAGATAGCCCTTGTTCCAGTTCCGCATGAATTGGTAAGAGCGCGGCAACTTAAGGTGATGCATACAGTTGTTCTTGGCGTACATCTCCCACTGGTTCGGATTCGGTTCGCCGCGTATGGATTTTTCTCCACCCTTGCCGCGCCAACCGGACAGGAAGCCGATGCCGGAACCGGGTGCGGTCTCCCAGTTGACGATGAAATCAGGATAGTCGCGGTACTTGCGCTGGCCCTCCGAGTTCACGAAAGCCGGCAATTTCAAACGCGTACCAAGTTCGATCAAGACTTCCTGGAACGGCTTGCACTCGCCTGTCGGCGGCACAACCGGTATGCGTACCGCATCCACCGGTCCGTCGAATTCCGAGATTGGACGGTCCAGCATGGACATTACGTCGTGGCGCTCCAGATAAGTCGTATCCGGCAGTATCAAGTCGGCGAAGGCTGTAGTTTCGGAGTGAAACGCATCGCATACAACGATGAACGGTATCTTGTATTCGCCGTCCTCTTCCTTGTCGACGAGCATCTTGCGGACTTCGCTGGTGTTCATGCTTGAGTTCCATGCCATGTTGGCCATGAACAGCAACAATGTATCGATCTTGTAGGGATCGCCGCGCCACGCATTGGTTATCACATTGTGCATCAAGCCGTGCACCGACAGCGGATATTCCCAGGAGAAGGCCTTGTCGATGCGGACCGGACTTCCGTCAGCGTTTACGAACAGATCATCCGGATCGGACGGCCAACCCAGCGCCATGCCATCGAGCGGCGAGTTCGGCTGTACTGCACGCGGATCGTTCGGCGTCCGGGCGCAAGGCGGAATCGGCCGCGGGAATGGTGGCTTGTGACGGAAACCGCCGGGGCGGTCGATGGTGCCCAACAGCGTCATCAGGATCGACAGCGCGCGGATGGACTGAAATCCGTTCGAGTGCGCCGCCAATCCGCGCATTGCATGGAATGAAACCGGATTGCCGGTAACCGTTTGGTGTTCCTTGCCCCAGGAATCGGTCCACGCGATCGGCAGCTCGATCTTCTGGTCGCGTGCGGTGATACCCATTTCGTGCGCGAGACGGCGGATGGTTTCGGCCGAAATGCCGGTAATCTGCTCCGCCCAATCCGGCGTGTAATCCTGGACCCGTTCCTGAAGCAACTGGAACGCGGGTTTGACCGCAGTGCCGTCAGGCAGTGCGAATTCACCAAGCAGATAAGGATCAGCACCTTCGCTGTGCGTAATCACCGCCTTGTTGGTGTTTCGATCCCACCACAGCTTGTTCTGCGGGTCGTAGCAGCCTTCTTCTTTTGCTACTTCGGTGCGCACGAACATGCCGAATTCGTCATGTTTATCGTCAAGATTTACCAGTTGGCCGGAGTTGGTGTAGCGCACCAGGAATTCACGATCGTACAGACCGAGCGCGATGATTTCGTGGATCAGCGCCAACATCAGCGCACCGTCGGTACCGGGACGGATCGGCACCCATTCGTCAGCGATGGCCGAATAGCCGGTACGTACCGGGTTGATTGAAATGAAACGCCCGCCTTCGCGCTTGAATTTCGACAAGGCAATCTTCATCGGATTGGAGTGATGATCTTCGGCGGTGCCAATCATGATGAACAGCTTGGAGCGTTCCAGGTCGGGGCCGCCGAATTCCCAGAAAGATCCGCCGATGGTGTAGATCATGCCCGCAGCAAGGTTCACCGAACAGAAACCGCCATGTGCCGCGTAATTGGGAGTTCCGAACTGGCGCGCGAACAGACCGGTCAGCGCCTGCATTTGATCTCGTCCGGTGAACAGCGCGAATTTCTTGGGATCTGTCGCGCGTAGCTTGCCCAAGCGCTCGGCGAGGATGGAGAAGGTTTCTTCCCAACTGATCGCCTCGAATTCACCGGCGCCACGTTCGGTTCCCACCTTGCGACGCAACGGCTTGGTCAGGCGCGCGGGGGAGTATTGTTTCATGATGCCCGATGAACCTTTGGCGCAGATCACGCCGTTGTTCAGCGGATGATCCGGATTGCCATCGATGTAGCGCACCTCTCCGTTGCGGAGATGGACCCGAATGCCGCAGCGACACGCGCACATATAACAAGTGGTTGTCTTGATCTCAATTTCTGCGTCGGGCAACGGCGATGTGAATGGATCGTGTATCGGTGAGGACATGTTTTTATCTTGCCTGAAATTGGTTTGCGTCGATAAATTGCCGTAACAGTACGGTCGCACGAAGCTTTTTGCTAACCCTGTATTAAACTAAATTGGTTTTGCGGGTGTCTATAACCTGATTGGGCAAGCATGGGCATAACCCAGATGGGCGTAAGATTTCTTGTTCTGCATTTATGTTGTTGATATTTCTACGGATTCGGCTTAACCTCCGAACCTTTTCTCGCAAAGAGTGGTGAAGTTGAAGCCCGTAATAACAAGTTCTGCATCCGAAGCTGATCACCGTGGATTCTCCAAGATACGTGACCTCAAGGTTATGCCTCTCGGCAGCGGCGATGCTGCAGTGACAGAATGTGTGATGCATGAGTTGGCGGCACCCCGGACGGGCGAACTCAAGGCCATACTGGCGACCTTTCTTGAGACCATCATCGGCGCGGTCCGCGCCGCAGCAGGGGTTGTGCATTTGGTCTCACCAGACGGCCATACACTGCAAATCATGTGTTCTGCAGGCCTGTCGGCCGAATTGCAGAAAGAGGCGGAGAGCTTTGTCGACCAGAATATTGAGCACAGCAATATTGAAGGGAAGCTTGATCGAGTTGCCTGCGCTGCTTATGTCGGGACTTGCGCCACGCGGCAGAACGGCAACCATGAGCGCAGCAGCTTTCAGTCCTTGATTACGGCGTCGCTTGAGACGCCCGGTCACCCCGGAACTTCGGTTGGTGTCCTGAACCTTTTCTTTGACGCTCCGCGTGAGGTGTCAAGTGGCGCGATGCATACGGTTGCTGCATTCGCCGAAATGATGGGAGCGGTCATCGAACACACGCGCATCAATCGTGAGGGGCATCGCACAGAGTTGTTGGCCGAGCGCCGCGTGATTGCCAATGATATCCATGATTCACTCGCACAGACATTGACCTTTGCCCGCATGCGAATCAGCCTGTTGTTGGAGGCAATACGCACGGGCAACGAGTTGATGGCTAACAAATATACGAGAGATATCGACGAGGCCTTGGAAATAAGCCAGAAAAGCGCGCGCGAACTGATTACCGATTTCCGCTCCGAGTTGAATCCTGGAGGTTTGCTTGCTTCACTTGAAGACCTTGTCGCGCAGTTTCGTGAGCGCAACAATATTGTGCTTGAGTACCAGAACCGTCTGGTAGATTTGGCTTTGCCGATCGAGCATGAAATTCAGGTTTTTAACATCATGCGCGAGGCGCTGACCAATATTGGTCGGCATTCCGGAGCGACGCATGCGCGCCTGCTTGTCGATGCAGATTTTGGTTACTATCTTTTCACGGTCGAAGATAACGGAGTTGGTGCGCACACTTTCGCTCCGGTGGAAGGGCATTTCGGCGTAATGATCATGCGCGAGCGCGCACACCGCATTGGCGGCGAAATTAAAGTGGAGAGCGCGATAGGGTCCGGAACGCAAGTGCAATTGTTCTTTCCGGAGCCGTCGCCCGACTGGAGAGCTGCGAGTGAGTGAAAAGTTGAGAGTGGTTCTGGTCGATGACCAGTGTTTATGCCGGCGAGGTTTGAGTGAGCTGCTGGCCAACTGCTATGACTTCGATGTGCTCGGTGCGACCGGCAGCATCGATGAGTTGCGGACCATGTGTTTGGCCAAGCCTGATCTGTTGATCGTCGATCTTCGCATGAAGCCGATGGATGGCATTTCTCTGGTGGCGCTGTTGCGCGACGAAGGGAACACCATTCCTGTGGTCATGTTGACGATGAGCGATTCCGAAACCGATCTGGCGAATGCTATCCGCGCTGGCGTGCGCGGTTACCTTCTCAAGGACATGTCACCAGAAGATGTGGTGGACTCGATTCGTCGCGTGGCAGCTGGTGAACTGGTCGTCGCCCCTGCCATGACCGTAAAAATGATCGACCTGCTGCGTGGCGACCAATCAGGCCAGGAGCCCAAGAATTCTCTCAAGCTGCTAACGGAACGGGAGCGTGAGATCATCCAGTTGCTGGCTCGCGGCGAGAGTAACAAAGCCATCGCCCAGAACCTGTCAATTAGCTACGATACAGTGAAGCAGCATGTCCGGCATATTCTCACCAAGCTCAATCTCTCCTCACGGGTCAAGGCGGCTGTCTTGTTTGCCAAGGAGGGCGGGTCGGGCAACGAAGACTCGTCGTCACGTCTTTAAGGCACGATAGCAGGCCGGCGTCTTGTTCCAGATGGCGGTGGTCTACTTGACTGACCGTATGAACCTTTGGAGCAAACCAGTAATCGCGGCTGTTCGCCATTTGCTTTATCCGCTTTGAAATGCGTGGGATCGATCCCAGCGCATTATTGAATTCCCATCTCGATATGCTCGTTGACACTCACGGGAGCGATTGTGTTTAATGAACGACTCGGGAAAGCACGCTTGACAGCATGATTTTCGTGCACCGTGGTAGTGATGTTATCCAATAAATTTAGAAGGAAAAGACATGGCACACATCGTAATCATGGGAGCTGGACTCGGCGGAATGCCGGCCGCATATGAAATGCGGGACAAAGTTGATAAGAAACACAAGGTAACGGTCGTATCAGATAACGAGAATTTCCAGTTTGTTCCCTCCAATCCCTGGGTTGCCGTCAAATGGCGTGAACGGGCCCAGGTTGAGTTGCCGGTGCGCAAATATCTGGAACGGAAGGGTATCGAATTCATTTCTACGGGTGTGAAACGTGTCCATCCCGACCAGAACCAGCTTGAGCTCAATGATGGCAAGACAGTTAACTACGATTACCTGGTAATCGCTACAGGTCCCAAGCTTGCTTTCGATGAAATTGAGGGATTTGGCCCGCAAGATGGACATACGCACTCGGTTTGCCACATCGATCATGCGATGAAATCCCATGCTGGTTGGGATCAGTTTTGCGCTAATCCGGGCCCGATCGTCGTCGGCGCGGTGCAGGGTGCCTCATGCTTCGGCCCGGCTTATGAATACGCGTTCATCATGGAAACTGACCTGCGGCGGCGTAAGATTCGCAACAAGGTGCCGATTACTTTCGTCACATCCGAGCCTTACATCGGACATCTTGGTTTGGGCGGTGTCGGTGATTCCAAGGGTATTCTCGAGTCAGGCATGCGTGACAAGCACATCAAGTGGATTTGCAATGCCAAGGTCACCAAAGTCGAAGCCGGAAAAATGTATGTAACCGAGCACGACGAAACGGGCGTTGAAAAGAAACAACATGAACTGCCGTTCGGCTACAGCATGATGCTGCCTGCCTTCAAGGGTGTCGATGCGGTTTTCGGTATCGAAGGACTTACCAATCCACGCGGCTTTATTACGGTGGACAAGCACCAGCGTAATCAGAAGTACAAAAACATTTTTTCAGTTGGCGTCTGTGTCGCCATACCACCGGTCGAGCCGACGCCGATTCCGGTTGGAACGCCGAAAACCGGTTACATGATTGAATCCATGGTAACCGCGACGGTGCACAATATTCATGCCGAACTCGAGGGGCATTCTGCGGATCGGGAAGCTACATGGAATGCCATATGTCTGGCTGACTTCGGTGATGGCGGCGTTGCTTTTGTTGCGATACCACAAATCCCGCCGCGCAATGTGAATTGGTTTTCACAAGGCAAGTGGGTCCATCTGGCCAAGATCGGATTCGAAAAGTACTTCATACGCAAGATGAAAAAAGGGACTTCGGAGCCCTTCTACGAGGGCGCCACACTCAGACTGCTTGGTATTGAAAAGCTGAAGTAAGCTCAAGCATTTAGTCTGCGGAGAGAAATCCGCAAGTACAAAGAGCCTTGGCGAAGATATTCTCGCCAAGGCTCTTTGTTTTTCAACGCCTGATTTAGGCAAAGCCCAAGTCAGTCTTTGAATGATCCCGCAACTGACTCCCTAATTGACATTGACTTGGACCAGTTCCGCTCCTTCAGGGTCGGTAACGTGAACCGCACAGGCAATGCACGGATCGAAGGAGTGAATGGTCCGCAGGATTTCGATCGGCTGTTTTGGATCGGCCAGCACATGATTGTCCTGCAGGGCCGCTTCATATGCTCCCGGTTGTCCCTGCGGGTCGCGCGGCCCGGCATTCCAGGTGCTTGGAACCACAGCCTGATAATTGCTGATCCGGCCATCGTCAATGACAATCCAGTGTGACAATCCGCCACGCGGCGCTTCCATAAGGCCGACCCCGCGCATGGATTTTGGCCAGGAGGACGGCTCCAAATACTGATCGTTGAAAGTCCGGATATCGCCAGCCTTGATGTTGGCCATCAGGTTGTCGAACATGCCTTGCATGGAATCGGCAAGAATCTTCGATTCAAGTGTGCGGGCTGCTGTGCGTCCGAGCGTTGAGAAAAGGGCGGTAACAGGCACATCCAAAGCTTTGAGCGTCGAGTCCACCAGCTCCTTCGTCTGGTCGTGCCCTTTGGCGTACATCATCAGTACCCGGGCAAGCGGACCCGCTTCCATCGGCTTCCCTTTCCAGCGGGGTGACTTGAGCCAGGAATACTTGTTCTCGACATCAAGATGCTCGAAAGGCGGCTTGGGGCCGGTGAAATTGAATTCGGTTTCACCCTTGAACGGGTGCAAGCCCTGATCATCGCCCTGACTGTATTTGTACCAGGAGTGGCCGATGAATTCCTGAATCTCGTTGTCCGCATCGAGATCGATCGGGTGAATGACAGACAAGTCGCGATTGAGAATGACGCCACGCGGAACGAGGTAGGAGTCGGTATCCCAAAACCCCTTGGAGGGCAGATCCCCGAAAGACATGAAGTTGCCCAAGCCTTCCCCTCGTGCGCCCCAATCCTTGTAAAAACCTGCGATGGCAAGGGTATCGGGAACATAGACCTGATCGACAAATTCGCGCATCTGATTGATGACGTTCTGTACAGTCTGTAGCCCGACCATATTTACGGCTGTGGCATCCTGGCTTCCCCGATTCTGGCCAGGGGTGCCGGTAGCATGTATAGAGATTGCCGACGGTACCCCGCCAACGACAAAGTTCGGGTGAGGATTCTTGCCGCCAAAGATGGCATGCAGTTTGACAACATCGCGCTGCCACGCCAGTGCCTCAAGATAGTGCGCTACGGCCATCAGGTTTGCCTCGGGCGGCAGATTGTAAGCCGTGTGACCCCAGTAGGCGTTGCCAAAGATACCTAGCTGCCCCTGTTCTACAAAAGTTTTGATGCGCTTTTGAACATCGGCAAAGTAACCTGGAGAAGACTTCGGGTAACTGGAAATGCTCTGCGCCAGGGTCGAGGTTGCCTTGGGATCTGCTTTTAGCGCCGAAACCACGTCCACCCAATCGAATGCATGCAAATGATAGAAATGCATCACATGATCATGCACATACTGGGCAGCGATCATGAGGTTGCGAATCAACTCGGCATTGCGCGGAATGCTGTAACTCGGGATGGCACGGTGCAATGCATCCTCGACTGAACGCACCGACGCGATGCCGTGAACCAGGGTGCATACGCCGCAGATACGCTGCGCAAAAGCCCAAGCATCTCGCGGGTCACGCCCGCGCAGGATGATCTCGATGCCACGTACCATGGTGCCGGCGGAATAGGCTTTGGTGATCTTTCCGCTGGCATCGGTTTCCGCCTCAATGCGCAAATGGCCTTCGATGCGGGTAATAGGGTCAACGACAATGCGTTGTGAAGTACTCATGGCCCGGTTCCTTACTTGCTCAAGAAGTCGTCGAGGATGGCATATTGCGCCTCGGCTTCTTTATGATCGGTGACATCGCCTGATGCAGCTTCGCAGGTACGTGCGACACGCACCTGCATGGCCGCATCCCATGCCAAATTCTGTCCTTCGACATCGGGTCTGACGCAGCTGACCGCTGCCTTGGCAACGAAAAGCCCCGCCTGCGTGTTCCAGTCGGAATCCCTGCCGCATTGCGCGTAACTTTCCACCCTTGCGGTATTGGCTGCTTGTGATACCACGGCCAGTTCAGCATCGGAAATGTCTGCACGCATTGCCATGTCCAGAGCTGCCTTGATCCGCACATCATTGGATAACCCAAGCACCCGTTGCACAAAAAGCGCAGCGACCTGACGTTGCTGGCTGACGCTCAACGTCTCAAGTTTCACCCTGAATTCCTTGTCGTTTGTGGTGGCCATAACATCAGCTCCCTTCTGGCTTGGCGACTACGGGGTTCGGGATGTGGTCGGCGATCATTTCGGTCAGACCAACTACCGGAAGATTCATCTTGTAATGTTCAAGACCCTCCTCCATGACGATCCGGCAGTTGGCGCAAGCCGTTACGACCCGGTCCGGCTTTACGGCATCAAATTGTGACTTCTTCTTCTTGAAGGCCTCCATACGCAACTCCTCGCCTTCCTCAATGGCCGAGGCGCCGCCACCGCCACCGCAACACCAGTTCATGAATCCGGCGTCAGGCATCTCGACGAAGTTTTTGGCGACCATATTCATCAGGCCGCGTTGTTGCTTGATTACGCCGCCACGACGTGCAAGTTGGCATGGGTCGTGGAAAGTCAGGCGGTCGGTCTCGAATCCTTCGGTCTTCAGCAGTCCCTGTTCCTGGAATTCCCCAAGAACCTCGATGATATGTCTTACCTTGAAGCCGAAAGATCGACCCATAAGGTTGGCACCTTCCCAGCGCAAGGCAGTGTACGCATGCCCACACTCAGGGCTGATGACAGTCTTGACCTTGAGCTTTTCGGCAGCCTCGACAATGCGGGAGACGATGACACGGGCGAGATCCGAATTGCCGATCTGCATGCCGGCATTGGTCGCCTCGAAGGCGGTGGAACAAAGTGTCCACGACTTCCCGGCCTGATTCATGATCTTGGCGATGGCGCCAAGGTACTCGGGGAAGTTCATGATTTCCATTGAAGAAAGCATCACCAGGTACTCGGCGCCTTCTACATCCATCGGAATCGGGAGGCCGTAATCTGCTTCAACGTGTCTCATTTGTGCCTTTACGGCAGGCAACTTGACCCCCATCGGGCTACCGATCGTGATCGTCCGGTTGGCTGCCCCCTTAATTCCTTCAGGTGCGTTACCCGAGGCTGACATGCCTTCACGGAATTTGCGGACCATATAGACAATGTCATTCCCAACCGGGCAAACCACCGAGCAGCGACCACACAATGTGCAGCTGTTGTAGACCAATTCCCGCCACTCGTCTAGTTCGGCATCGGTCACCGCCTTGGACAGGCCGATCAGTTTTTTCAGACGACCAAGAACAGTGTATTCCTGCTCATAAAGCCGGCGCATGGGTTCCAGCTTGTGAATCGGTGTGTACTTCGGATCACCTGTTTCAGTGTAGAACAGGCAAGCCTCGGCACACAGCCCGCAATGCACGCAACTGCTGAAATAGCTGGCTATCGGGGCGTCAATGACTTCTTTCAGTACCCGAACCCCTTTTTCGAGAGAGGCGCTCATACCGCAACTCCTTTATGGCCGTTGACCGTGCCGTTGAACCAACGTGACCCAAAGACGGTGAAGGCATGGAACAGCTTGGTGAAAGGCAGAAACACCAGCAACAACTCAACCATCAGGATATGCACAGCCAGCATGGTTGTGTAAGGCAGCAACAGGTGGCGCACAGCCAGCCAGCCGGTAAGGACAGGAAGGAAGGTCAGCGCCCAGGTGAACCAGTCCTGGAAAGTGCTCAGGTAGCGCTTGACCGGATTGGTGATACGGTCAAGCAGGATAACCAGCATCGTCACGATGGTCACTATGGTCACAAATTCAACCAGTTGTGAAGGAAGCCCGGGCCAGGAGATGCCTAACAGTCCCTGGAAGAATTTGATGTGTGGCACGAACAGAAAAACGATGATGGCCAAGCCAATGTGGAAGATGTAACCACCGATATAGGAAATCGGCGACTTCTTCAGCATGCCTTCAGCGGGGAGCGAACGGCGGAAAACCGTATTAATGCCGGAAGCCCCACCAACATTTCGTGGCTCGGACAAATCCTTCTTGCGACCCAAGCTATAAATTTCGAAAAGTCGCACAAACACGCCCAGCAAAAAGATACTGATAGCCAGATTGAGGCCTGGTCCGCGCACCCAGGTCAGAAATTGCAGTTCGTTCATGTCATTTCTCCAGATCGGGCAGAGTGGTGGTCTCATGCGCAGCCTTGGCAGCGCTCTTCTTGGCCCGGTTGGCAAAGCTGATCGCAACACCGACCGCTGCGCCAGCCGCTGCAGCAACACCGACCGTCTTGAGCGGAGTCGCCGGCATCGAAAGCGCCTTGTAGAAGCTTCCGGCATCCCAGAAATCCGGCTCGGAACAGCCTAAGCAGCCATGCCCGGATTCGACAGGCCAGGAAGTGCCTCCATTCCACTTGGTTGTGGCGCAAGCATTGTAGGTTACCGGCCCCTTGCAGCCCAACTCAAACAGACACCAGCCGTTGCGTGCGCCTTCGTCGTCGAAAGTCTTGGCAAACTTGCCTTGGTCGTAAAATGACCGGCGGTAGCAACGATCATGAATGGTTTCGCCGTAGAAGGCTTTGGGGCGCCCCAGCTTGTCCAGCTCGGGCAGGCTGCCAAAGGTCAGGTAGTGCGCCAGGACACCGGTCATGACTACAGGAATCGGTGGGCATCCCGGCACATTCACGATCGGTTTATCCTTGATGACATCCGCCACAGAGACGGCGCCGGTGGGATTCGGATTGGCTTTCGGAATCCCGCCATAGGCGGCACAGGACCCCATCGCGACAATGGCCGCCGCACCTTTGGCGACCTCTTTCAGGATTTCGAGGTTGGATCTGCCACCAATCGTCGAGTAAGCCCCATCCATCCCAAGCGGAATCGAGCCGTCGACGATAAGCAGATACTTTCCGAAATTGTCCTTGATCGCTTGCTGCAGGGCCTCTTCGGCCTGATGTCCGGCAGCGGCCATCAACGTTTCCTGGTAATCAAGCGAAATTACGTTGAAGATCAGGCTCTCAATAGTCGGTGAGTGTGATCGGGTGATTGACTCGGTACAGCCTGTGCATTCCTGAAACGGCAGCCAGATCACTGACGGTCTTCGGGCACTGGCCATTGCCTCGGCCATTGCAAGCCCCGCTGCAGGGGGCAGGGCCATCACCGATGCCAATGTGGCGCAGAATTTCATGAAAGACCGACGGGAGACGCCATGCTGCGCCAAACCCGCCATCAGTATCCCATCTTCGTGTCGCATGATGCCATTGCCCCCTTTTCGATTTTATACAGGCGCCAGGAATTTCACTTAAAAGTGCTTCAAAGATCGTTGATCAAGAAACCAAGCTTTTCAGCCGCTTCTCGTATGTCTTCAGGATGAGCCGGAACCAGTCCAGGTACACGGTTTACTTCGATGAATTCACCGGTGAGCACACCCTTTCCGTTCCGGTGTACGAGCCACCATACGCCGTGAAAAGCTGTTTCCCGAACTTCGCTTGTGCCGTCCAGATCCAGGGACATCTCAATTTCGCCCCTCCCCAGCCGTGCCGTGAGCCAATCCTTGTCAGCGCCACTGAGCGGCATTCCACCCAGGTCGATGATGCCGCTTTCGCCACGCTCGGCAAGCGCGACAAGCATTTCAGCAACCTCATGCAAAACGGCGGTCGCGTTACCGGTCAGTTGGTCACTGCCTGATGCGGTGACCACAGAGATGTCTTCAAGCGCCATTTAGCCAGCCATCGATCAAGGAGTTGACTTCCCCGCACGCAACGGGAATTGCTGCCGCCACATCATCGGTCGGATACTCGCCCCAGTCCAGTTTTTGCGGCTGAATACCCAGCAGTGCGCGCCGTTCTGGCCAATGACCCGCCAGCACAGCGATCGCTCTCAAGTCAGTCAGGCCGACCTCATGAACGCTCGATTTCCGGTTGGAGAGCAGAAAACGATCCATGTCTTCACCCACGAAAACCTGAAGCGTTCCGGGTCGGGCGCCAAGTTGAGCGGCATCGATCACGACCAACGCGTCCGCAGACTGTATCGGGCCGGCCAGGGTAAAAGACAAAGTGCCGCCATCCATGTATTCGACATTTTCGCGCGGACAGTCTGGTGAGTTCAGCAGGGCGTGCACAACATGTACGCCGACACCCTCGTCCGAGAGCAATGTATTGCCTATTCCCAAAACCAGAATGCCCATCACTAAAAAATACTCTTTCGGTTCTTCGCAGTCAACACAGGGAAGGGCTGGGCATCCGTGAGTTTGTTCCCGGCCTTAGCCGCAGCGCTTTTATGGCGCTGCCCGACTCCCGTGTCTTCAGAGGCTGACCGAAAGTATGGCTCCGCAGTGCAGATTGGTGAGGCACCGTCGGCCATTTATACCAAAATTTTGCCGTCGACCGCGAGCGCCTGATTTCCGTTCAATTTTTTTCAGCTCTTGTTGCGTTTCGGTCTTGAAACCGGCGGGGAATATTGTTAGCCTTCTCCATTCAAATATTAACTATTTCTAAAGGAGGAGACGGCATGGCATTGGTCAATCCGCATGGCGGAGGTAATCTGCGGCCTTTGTTGCTTGAAGGTCAGGCTCTGAAGAATGAACTGGCTAGAGCCCAATCCCTGCCCAAGCTCAAGCTCAGTTCGCGCGAAAACGGCGACGTCATCATGATGGGTATCGGTGGCTTTACGCCGCTCACCGGCTTCATGACGCATTCCGATTGGCAGGGCGTCTGCGATGGCATGAAGATGGCCAACGGCCTGTTCTGGCCTATCCCGGTTACCTTGTCGACCGACGACGAGAGCGTCAAGGCGGGTAGCGATATCGCTCTGGTGGATGGCGAAACCGGCGAAATCATGGGCACCATGATGGTGACCGAGAAGTACGGTATCGACAAGGCGCACGAGTGCATGCAGGTCTACAAGACCACCGACATGGATCACCCGGGTGTCAAGATGGTCATGGCGCAGGGTAAATACAACCTGGCTGGCCCGGTCAAGGTGCTGTCCACAGGCGATTTCAAGGAAAAGTACGGCGATCAGTTCATGACCCCGGCCGAGACTCGCGCCATGTTCGAAAAGCTCGGCTGGAAGCGCATTGCCGCCTTCCAGACGCGCAACCCGATGCACCGTTCGCACGAGTACCTTGCCAAGATCGCCATCGAAACGATGGATGGCGTACTGGTCCATTCGCTCCTGGGAGCACTCAAGCCTGGCGATATCCCTGCTGAAGTGCGCTCCGAAGCCATCAGCGTGCTGGTCGACAACTATTTTGCCCCGAATACCGTGATCCAGGCCGGTTATCCGCTCGACATGCGCTATGCCGGTCCGCGCGAAGCGCTGTTGCATGCACTGTTCCGCCAGAACTACGGCTGCTCGCACCTGATCGTCGGTCGCGACCACGCAGGCGTGGGTGACTACTATGGTCCGTTTGACGCGCAAAAGATCTTCGACGAAATTCCCGCTGGTTCGCTCGAAACCCACAACATGAATATTGACTGGACTTTCTGGTGCAACAAGTGTGGGGGCATGGCTTCGCAGCGTACCTGTCCGCACACCAAGGATGATCGCATCCTGTTGTCAGGTACCAAGGTTCGTTCGATGCTTTCCGAGGGTCAGGATCTGCCTGTTGAATTCAGTCGCCCCGAAGTGGCCAAAGTGCTGCAGAAATATTACGCTGGCCTGAGTGCGGAAGAAAACGTCAAGGTGGAATTGAAGGGCCATTCCGCGAAATAATTTTCTTGTGAATCTGAATGTCGCTCGTTGCTTTTTTTGCAGCGAGTGTCCTAAAGTAGTCTTTTTGAAGTTAATCGTAACCAAGGAGTAGAAAGCTATGCCAACCTTTGTTCGTACCGAGAAGTGCGATGGCTGCAAGGGGCAGGACAAAACCGCCTGCATGTACATCTGCCCGCACAATCTGATGAAGCTTGACAAGGACGGTTCAGAAACCGGCCATGCCATGAAAGCCTTCAATCAAGAGCCGGAGCAATGCTGGGAATGTTATTCCTGCGTCAAGATCTGTCCGCAGGGCGCCATCGAATGCCGTCACTATGCTGACATCGTGCCGCTGGGCGGTTCCGTGCAGCCGCTGCGTGGCTCCGATTCCATCATGTGGACCATCAAGTTCCGCAACGGCACCCTGAAGCGTTTCAAGTTCCCGATCCGCACTACGGCAGAGGGTTCCATCGACCCGTACGGTGGCAAGCCGATGCCGAAAGTGGCAGAACTCTCCGCGCCTGGTGTTTACACCCGCGCAGTGATGGGCGGCTATCGTGCCGGCAACCCTGCCGAACTGATCCGTAAATAAACCGAAAAATCGAGGAACCGAAAATGGCTGGAACATTTGAAGCACCTGAAGTTGTTCAGGAAGAACTGGACATTCTAATGATCGGTGGTGGCATGGCCTGCTGTGGCGCCGCATATGAAATGATGCGCTGGGCTGAAGCACTCAAGGCCGAGACCGGCACCGAACTGAAGATCAAGATGGTCGACAAGGCTGCCGTGGATCGCTCTGGCGCTGTCGCGCAGGGTCTGTCCGCAATCAATACCTACATTGGTTCGGAGCAAGACCCGGCCGATTACGCGCGCATGGTCTCCAATGACCTGATGGGTATCACCCGCGATGACTTGGCCTATGACGTCGGTCGGAACGTTGATGACTCCGTGCACCTGTTCGAGGAATGGGGCCTGCCGATCTGGAAGACCGACGCTGAGGGTGTGCGTCACGATGGTGCCGAGTCTCTGAAGGAAGGCTTGCCAGCGCTCAAGGACGGCGGCAAGCCGGTGCGCTCGGGCAAGTGGCAGATCATGATCAATGGTGAATCCTACAAGTGGATCGTCGCCGAAGCAGCGAAAAAAGTCTTGGGCCTGGATCGCATCCAGGAACGCGTATTTATTGTCAAGCTGGTCAATGACAAAAACGACCCGTCGCGTGTTGCCGGCGCCGTTGGCTTCTCGGTGCGCGAGAACAAGCTTTACGTCTACAAGGCCAAGGCAATCCTGCTGGCCGCTGGTGGCTGTGTGAATATTTTCCGTCCGCGCTCGGTAGGCGAGGGCTCTGGCCGTGCCTGGTATCCCGTTTGGAATGCCGGTTCGACCTACGCCATGGCTGCGGAAGCAGGCGCCGAAATGACCATGATGGAAAACCGTTTCGTGCCGGCTCGTTTCAAGGATGGTTACGGCCCGGTCGGTGCTTGGTTCCTGTTGTTCAAGGCCAAGGCAGTCAATGCCTATGGCGAAGAATACATGACCAAGAACAAGGAAATGCTAAACGACTACCCGCCGTATGGTCAGGCAGCCGTTCCTGCATCCTGCCTGCGTAATCACCTGATGCTGAAGGAAATGAAGGAAGGTCGCGGCCCGATTTACATGGACACCGTCACCGCCCTGGCAGCTCTGGCGGAAACGCTGACGCCGAAGGAAGTCAAGCACCTCGAAGCCGAAGCCTGGGAAGACTTCCTCGACATGTGTATCGGCCAGTGCGGTATCTGGGTCGGCGAAAACGTTGACCCGCGCGAGAAGAACTCCGAATTGATGCCGACCGAGCCCTATCTGCTTGGTTCGCACTCCGGTTGCTGCGGCATCTGGGTTTCGGGTCCGACCGACGTTGGTGCACCGACCACGGAAGAGTACGATGGCGTCCCGGCGCATCTGCCCAAGGGCTGGAACTGGGGCTATCGCTCCATGACCACGGTCAAGGGTTTGTTCACCGCAGGCGACGGCGTTGGCGCATCAGGCCACAAGTTCTCCTCCGGTTCGCACACCGAAGGCCGTCTGGCTTCCAAGGCGATGATTCAGTACGCACTTGACAACAAGGACTGGAAAGTCGAACTGGATACCTCTGTCGAGCAACTTGTTGCCGACATCTACCAGCCGGTGCGTACTTTCCTCGAGTTCAAGGACTACACCACGGCGATTGACGTCAACCCGAACTACATTACCCCCAAGATGTTGCAGATGCGTCTGCAAAAGATCATGGACGAGTATGTTGCCGGCGTTGGCACCTACTACAACACCAACGACAAGATGTTGGCTGTTGCAGAAGAAAAGCTTGAGATGCTTAAGGAAGACTCCAAGAAGCTCCGCGCCAAGGACCTTCATGAGTTGCTGCGTGCCTGGGAAAACTACCATCGCATCCTGACTGCCGAAGCTCACATGAAGCACATCCAGTTCCGTGAGGAAAGCCGCTATCCCGGCTTCTACTATCGTACCGACAAGAACTTCGTCGACGAAGAGAACTGGCATTGCTTCGTGAACTCCGTGTATGACAAGGAGTCGAAGAAGTGGACCTGCTTCAAGCGCAAGCACGTTGATCTGGTCGACAAGTCCAAGCTGTTCAAGGCCGCTGCTCCGCACTGATCGCTGCTAAGCTTGTCCCTTTCAGGCCGGATGCCGCAAGGCTTCCGGCCTGTTTTATTTATGCCCCAGCCAAACAAAGGGCCGGGAACAGTGTCTCAGTCACATACAAAATAGTCACCCAAAATCGCCACGAGGTATTTATGTCCCAGCCCGATATTCCATTTCCAGACAGCCCTGTCATCCCCAACATGGTCGAGGGAACGCATGTCATCGAGTTTTCATGCCACAAGGGGATTAGCTGTTGGAATGCATGCTGTTCCAATATCGATATTTCGCTGACACCCTACGATGTGCTTCGAATGAAAAGGCATCTCGGAATCAGTTCCACACAGTTTCTCAAGGACTATACGGTGCCTTACGAAATGGAAAAGGATGGAATTGCCGGCGTCAAATTCCGGCCCATTGAGGATGGTACTGCCTGTCGTTTCATGAAGCCTGAAGGTTGCGAGATATATGAAAGCCGACCGACTGCCTGTCGCTATTATCCTGTGGCCCTGTTGTCCATGCGTAAGCAGGATGAATACATCGACCGTGACTCGTACGCTATCGTCAAGGAAGATCACTGCAAGGGCCACGAGGTCAAGCGCAGCATCACCATCGCTGACTATCGCAAGGAACAGGGGCTCGAAGAGTATGACGACCTGGCACGCGGCTGGCGTCAATTGGTATTGAAGAAAAAGTCATCGGGCCCGACGATCGGCAAGCCAACGCTGCGAAGTCGGCAACTTTTCTTCATGGCTTGTTACGATATTGATCGCTTTCGCGAGTTTGTCAGCTCGGATGCGTTTACCAAACTGTTCGATCTGCCGGAAGCAGAAAGGGAGACCCTGGCATCCGATGAAGCACTGATGCAGTTTGCCTTCCGCTTTCTGCGTCAGGTGATGTTCGGCGAAGAGAGTATTGCGCTCAATTCAGAAGCGGCGCAGGAGCGCCTGGCAAAAGTGCAGGAAAAGCGCCTGATCGAAGAACGGGAAGCTGCCAAGCGTCGCGCACGTGAGGCAGAAGAGGACTTGATGGAGGACGAAGGCGAGTAACCACTGTCGCCAGAATGACGCCCGGCGGCATGGCCGCCGGGTGCAAGGTTTGCGCTGGTGGCGATGACACCAACGGAAATTCGCTACTTACTTGCTGGCGATCTTCTCGAGCTTTTCAGCCTTGATCAACTGCCCGTTGAGGCCTGATTCCTTGGCGGAGCCGCCGTAGGCGACGCTCATCAATTGCGAATAATAAACCACGGGCATGTTGAGCTTGGTGCCCTTTTTCTTGTTGATTTCCGATTGGTAAATCTCGACGTTGGCCTGGCATAGCTGACAGGGGGTCACGATCATTTCCGCACCACCGTCGTATGCTGCCTCGACGATATCCCTGATCTGCTTCTGGCTCTTTTCCGGCTCTGAGAAGGCCAACGCACCGCCGCAACAGGTAACCTTCTGGTCGAACGCAACCGGTTCAGCGCCAACCGACTCGATCATCTTGTCGAGATACATCGGGTTTTCGAAGGACTCGCCGGCAATACCGAAGGGCCGATTGGTCTGGCAGCCGACGTAACCGGCAATTTTCATGTCTTCCAGCGGTTTGACGACCGGTGCCTTCAGTCCGGCAAAACCGACATCCTCAACCAGCACTTCAACCATGTGACGAGCCTTGACGGTTCCCCTGAAGTTCAGACCGGCTTCCTTCAGCGCTTCGTTGGTGTCTGCCATCAGGTGCTCAGCGCCATTGAGACGCTCGGCAGCTTCCCGCGTTGCCAACCAGCAAGCCGGACAGCCGGAGACCAGGTCCTGGCCAGGCAGCTTCGTTTCCGCCAGTGCCAGATTGCGAGCATTCAGTACCAGACGCTGCAACTCGCTGCCTTCGCCGTAGCCGATCGAGGCGCCACAACAATTCCAGTCAGGAATTTCGTTAAGCTGGATTTCCAGCTTTTCGTTCATCAATTGGATCGATGTCGCAAAATTTGCTGCCGAGGCACCCTTCTGGGAAGAGCAGCCCGGGTAAAAAGCGTATTGTTTTTTTGCCATTCTGTTCTCCTGTCAGGTTAGACCGTGACGTCGATCTTCGATTTCGCGCGCCTTCGCAATCATCTTTTTAATTGCGTCGCTGTCCTTGCATTTGTGTCCGCCAAACAGTTCCATCGGATTCAAGCGGCCGGCCTTGACCAGACCCAAGCCGACGCTCTGCATGGCCAGGGCATTCTTGATCCCTTGCACAAACCCGTCCTTGAAATACATGGACAGCGAAAACTTGAGTTCGTTTACGCGACCCGTTTTCACCAGATTATTCCAGAATATTTTGGCGATTTCCTGGGTGGGCTGCCCCTTCGGAACCATGCCAAGGCGGTTGGCGTAGTGCGCCAGGCCGTGCATGATGTGGGTAATCGGCAATTGGCGAGGGCAACGGACGATGCAGTTGTAGCACGAGGTGCACATCCACATCGAGTCCGATGACAGAACCTCTTCCCGCTTGCCAGCCCGAATCATCATGAAAATCTTCTGGGGCGAGTGCTCCCAGGCATTGCCAAGCGGGCAGGAGCCGGCGCAAACGCCACACTGCATGCACATCTTGACCCAGTGGCCATCTTCGACGCGTTCCTCGACTTCCTTGAGGAAGTTGTTGCGGTATTTTTCGATGGCGTTTTGATTGACGGTAGTCATTGATCGCTCTCCTTAACCGAAGCCCTTCAAGGGCGAGGGGCCGATCTTGTCGAGTTCGGCAACGTAATCGTTGATCAGTTTTACGACGCGGGCGCTGTCGGTAATCGCCACCTCCAGCGTCTGCACGCGCTCTTCCTCGAGGCCGAGTTGTTTCAGCGTGTCGCCGATCTTGCTCATACGGTAGTGTGCAAGTTCCGAGCCCTTGACGAAGTGGCACTGGTAGTCGTCACCCTTCTTGCAACCCATCATCATCACGCCGTCATAACCGGAATTCAGGGCGTCGCTGATCCAGATGGTGTTCACCGATCCGAGGCAGCGCACGGGAATGACACGAACAAAGGCGGAATAGTTCATGCGCGCCAGACCAGCCATGTCGAGCGCCGGGTAGGCGTCGTTCTCGCAGGCCAGCACCAGGATGCGCGGCTTCTCTTCGTCCTCGTCGGGGACTTCGACGGCCTTGACTTGGCTGCCGACAGTATCGACAGAGTAGTTCTCGAAGGAAATGACCCGCACCGGGCAAGCGCCCATGCAGGTACCACAACGACGGCAACGCTCCTCGTTGAACTTCGGGAAACGGCGTTCGTCTTCGTCGATGGCGCCAAAGGGGCATTCCACGGTACAGCGCTTGCACTGGGTGCAGCCTTCCAGACGCGCGGTCGGGAATGACAGGTCACCCGAACGCGGATGCGCCGCGCGACCTACAGCGGCGTTCTCGACTGCCTGGATGGCCTTGAGTGCGGCACCGGTTGCATCGTCGGTGGCTTGAGCAATATCCATCGGACGGCGCACCGGGCCGGCAGCGTAAATGCCGGTACGGCGGGTCTCGTAAGGGAAACAGATGAAATGCGAGTCGGCGAAGCCATGCTTGAACTGCGGCATGTCCGGACCCTGGCGGTAGTCTAGCTTGAGCACCGAGGTGGTACGCATCGCATCGCGCTGGACTTTGGCGGCCTCATCGCCACCTTCGGCCGCTGTAACGACGGGATTCCAGGCTTCGAGATCGACGCCGGCATTCGGCACCTGGCCGGTGGCGAGCACGACGAGGTCGGCGGGGATGGTATTCTCTTCGTCGAGGATCAGATCCCTGAACGTGACGTTGCAGCTATCGCCACCGGTGACCTTTGATGCCTTGCCCTTGGTGAAGATGACACCCTTCTGCTGGGCGCTGCGGTAGAAGTCTTCGCCCATGCCAGGCACACGCAGATCCTGGTACATGACCACGGTGTCGATGTCGGGGTTCTGATCCTTGAAGTAGGTTGCCTGCTTGATGCTGGTGCCGCAACAGTGACCGGAACAGTAGGAGAGGTGCGTGCCGGTGTCGTCACGCTGGCCGGCACACTGTACGAACACGACCGATTTTACTTCCTTGCCGTCGGCACGCTTGATGGCGCCGCCGTTGGCTTGCCTGGCCAGTGCCTCGAGACCGGCCTGGTCGACCACGTTCGGCTGACCGCCGCCGAGTTCCGGCAGTTTGGCCATGTCGTAAGTAGTGAAGCCGGTGGCTTGGACAATGGCGCCGACGGTTTCCTCGGTTACGCTGCCTGATTCCTGCGCCACCTGAATGACGAAGCGTCCCGGAGCGCCCGCTGTCTCGCCGATGGTGGAGTTCAGGTGCACTTTGATCAGCGGGCTGGCGGCAATCCGTGCCACCATCTCGGTGACGCCGGTATCCTGCGCCTCGGCATATGGCGCCTTGAACGGTTGCCGCTTGTACAGGTTGGCGGCCATGCCACCCAACGCGCCGGTCTTCTCGACCAGCACGACTTCGTAACCGGTCTCGGCGATTTCCAGGGCGGCGGTCATGCCGCTCATGCCGCCACCGACGACGAGGATGCGTTTGTTGGAGCTTTCCTTGACGTTGCCGGATGGCTGGGTCATTTTCTTGACCTCGGCGCAGCCCATGCGCACGTAGTCGGCCGCCATTTCCTGGCGCACTTCGTCGTGGTCCTTGCCGGCAGCGACGACCCAGAGCACGCCTTCGCGAAGGTTGGCGCGCGACATGGCGACCGTCGGGAAGTGGAAGGCCTCGGTCTTGGCGCGGCGTGAGCACGCTGCGATGCAGACGTGCGTGACGCCTTCCTTTTCGATGTCGTCATTGATCATCTGCACGCCTTCGGCGTTGCACAGGAAGTGATGGCTCTTGATGATCGCCATCTTGCCTTCCTTCTTGGCGATGTTCTCGAGTTGCGGCACCTTGATGGCATCGCCGATGCCGCAGCCGGAGCAGATATAGGCGGCGAATTTGTTATCGGCCATGATTACGCGGCCTCCGTTGAAGCAGATTTATGAATGACCTGGATCGCGCGCAATGACGCCGCAGTGGCGCTCTGTACTGCACGATTCACGTCGAGCGGACTCGAGGCGGCGCCGGCGCCGAACATTCCCATGTCTTTCGATCCCTCGATGAAGTTGGATGAGTCAAGGATCACGTCGTCGGGTAATTTGACGCCGGTGATTTCCGGCTCCATGCCGACAGCCAGCACCACCAGATCATGCTCGGTGGCATAGCGCTTGTAGCCTTCGGTATCCACGCCATGCAGAATCGGGTTGCCGTTTTCCTTGTTCTCGGCAACGCGTGCCACCTTGCTCTTGACGAAACTGACGGTCGCATCCTTTTGCACCATCTGGTAGAAATCCTCGAAGCGGTCGATGGCGCGGATATCGATGTAGTACACCGTGGACTTGCCCTGATCGCCGAATGCTTCGCGGACATATTGGGTCTGCTTCAACGAGGCCATGCAGCAGATGCGCGAACAGTGGCGCAGATGATAATCGTCGCGTGAACCGGCGCACTGGATAAAGGCGACGTTTTTCGCCTCCTTGCCGTCACCCGGCCGCAGAATTTTGCCGCCGGTCGGGCCGTGCGGGTCGGCCATGCGTTCGAATTCAAGGCTGGTGACTACATTGGGGAAACGGTCATAGCCGTAGGGCTGAATCTTGGCGGCGTCGTACGGCCGCCAGCCGGTCGCCCAGATCAGGGCGCCGACCTGCAGCGTCACCGTTTCTTCCTGCATTTCAAGATTGACGGCGCCAACCGGACAGGCGGCCTTGGCCTTTTCGCCCTCGGGCGTGCCGACGATGGAGGGGTCGATCACATAACGCTGCGGATACGCCATGCCGTGCG
>JBFZCS010000274.1:0-6712 GCA_041307825.1 Azonexaceae bacterium | reverse complement strand
CGATGCTCGTAAGTTCAGCAGTCGAGAAAGGTCTCCGGCTGAGGGTTGGACAATTGCTGCCGATACACGCCAGCTGACTCTCGGGTATCATTTGCGGAATTGACAATTTGAAGTTGTTTGGAGAGTACGAATGACGAACGCCACGCCCGCCAATTTCGCCGCCGGCAAGCAATATGCCGCCACCCTGGTGCGTTCCGAGCGCATCACGCCGCCGACCTCGACCGAGGACGTGCGCCACCTCGTGTTTCGCCGCGATGACCTGTCTTTCTCGTGCAAGACGGGGCAGTGCGTGCGCGTCATGGCGCCCGGCCAGTACGGCAACAAGTACCATCCGCGCCTCTATCTGGTGGCCGACAACGATGTCGAGCGCGACGGCGGCATCGAATTCGCCATCTGCGTCAAGCGCCACAGCTATATCGACGATTTCAACGGCGAACGCTATCAGGGCATCGCTTCCAACTACCTGTGCGACCTGCCGGTCGGCGCCGCGGTGGAATTCACCGGCCCCTTCGGCTACCCGTTCGAGGTGCCGGCGAACCGCAAATCCGGCATCCTGATGATCGGCATGGGTACCGGCATCGCGCCGTTCCGCGCGCTGATCCGCACGATCTATGAAAAATTCGGCAGTTGGGATGGCAAGGTGCGCCTGTTCTACGGCGCCAAAACCGGCCTCGAGATGCTCTACATGAACGACGAAAACAAGGATCTGGCGCAATACGTCTATCAGCCGACCTTCAAGGCGTTCCAGGCGGTCAGCCCGCGTCCGCTGTTCGACGCCCCGGTGGATATCGACAAGGCGCTGGAGCAGAATGCCGCCGAGGTTTGGGAAATGATGCAAAGCGCCGATACCCACGTCTATTTCGCCGGCGTCAATGACATGCAGGCGCGTGTCGAAAAGGCGCTCGCCGAGATTGCCGGTTCGACCGCCGCGTGGGAACAGGTGAAGGAAGACATGCAGGTGAGCGGTCGCTGGCACGAAGTCCTGTACTGAGCTGCCGTTCCGATTTGAATCCACAGGCCAATCCCCGGATTGGCCTTTTTCTTGTCAGGCGGCTGATAAGTTGCGGAAGGCCTGCAGAAAAGCTTCCTTTGCCGCCTGCGGACCCATCGGCTCGATGATGTCGGGCAAGGCGTCGATCCCTTTCAGGTAGGACCAGGCTTCGGTCGAATAGGGCATGAGGTCGCGCTTTTCGGTCGCCAGGGCGACCATGTCCGCCCGCTTGATCGCCGGGTCGAGCCGGGTCAGGTCGATCGCGAAGCGCTGGCCAATGATGTCCATCACGCGTGCCTCGATGACGCCGAATTCCGGAAACAACTGTTTCAGCGGCTTGACCATGTCACCCAGGTAAGCCTCTGCCGCATCATGCAGCAGGGCCTGGAAGTGCAGTGGTTCCGGCACCAGTGACATGACCATCAGGCTGTGCTGGGCAACCGAATAAAAGGCGCTGGTCTGGCCATTGAAGCGGCACTGATAGGCGAGGCCATGCGCGATATCTTCGATGGCAACGTCGTCGATTTGCGGACTGGTCAGGAAGAAGCGGTTTCCCAGGAAGGTCGATACGTAAGGCGAGGTCATGGTGGGCGATCGTGGAGCGTTGTCCGAGTGGTTTCAGGGCGCGGCCGCAGTGTCGGCACGCGCTCGCAGGACCTTGATCTGGAACAGCGTGTTGCGCTCGTCTTCCTCGAGGGCGGCGCGGATGTGGTGCTCGGTCGCCTGGTAACGGGGAATGATATTGTACTTGAGTGCGTTGACCCGCTTCTGGGTCTTGCGGCTGGCGGCGAGCAGGCGCCACAGGGCGTTTTCCGCCTCGCCCAGGTGGGCCAGGGTGACGGTCAGGCTGCGCAGGCGTAGGCGCGCCTCATCAAAACTGACGTCGGTCCACATTAGCCCGACCGGCTGCAGCGGCAGCGGCTCGGCCGAGACGCTCGGGTATTCGACGCCGACGCTGGAGCGGGCGACCACCTTCAGGTCGACACTGAGCTTCAGGCCCAGCGACGACTGGCGCAATTTTTGTTCGCCCATGCGCATGTGGATGATGGCCAGCCAGTGGTAGGTTTCGCTTAGTTCGCTGAGGGTCTGCGCGCGCAGCTCGCGGTATTGGGCCAGCCGTTCATAGACCAGCCGGCTCAGCAGGTCGCGCTTCTTTTCGAGCATCTGTTGCCCCTGCTCGAGAAAGCGCACCTGGCGGGTAACCTGCAGCAGGGCGCTCTTGGTCGGCGGGACGGAGAGGCGCTTCTTCATCGTCAGGTTTCTGCCGCCGGCGACGTGTTCTCGATGTTCCGGTAGTGCTGGGCCAACTCCTCTTCGGAAACGCGGATCAGCAGACTCGCCGGCAACATCGAGAGAAGGTCCCAGGCCAGGTCGAGGGTTTCGGCGATGCTGCGGTTTTCGTCTTCGCCCTGGCCGATGAAGCGGCCCTCGAAGGCTTCGGCAAACTGCAGGTAGCGGCGATCCGCATCGCTCAGTTCCTCGGCGCCGATGATTGCCGCCAGTCCGCGTACTTCGAGCGCCTTGGCGTAGGTGGCGAAAAGCTGGCTGGCGACATGGGGGTGGTCGTCGCGCGTGAAATTCTTGCCGATGCCGTCCTTCATCAGGCGCGACAACGAGGGCAGGACGGTGACCGGGGGATAGACCCCCTGGTTGAACAGTTCGCGCCCGAGCACGATCTGCCCTTCGGTGATGTAGCCGGTCAGGTCGGGGATCGGATGGGTGATGTCGTCCGAGGGCATGGAGAGCACCGGGATCATGGTGATCGAACCGCGGCGGTTCTTGATGCGCCCGGCGCGTTCGTAGATTTCGGCGAGGTCCGAGTAGAGATAGCCGGGGTAGCCCTTGCGCGCCGGCACGTCGCCGCGCAGCACCGCCACTTCGCGCAGGGCTTCGGCATAGGCGGTCATGTCGGTCATCACTACCAGCACGTGGTAGTCGAGGTCGAAGGCGAGGTACTCGGCGGCGGTCAGCGCGGCGCGCGGGGTCAGCAGGCGCTCGATGACCGGCTCGTCGGCGAGGTTGAGGAAGACCACGACATTGTTGAGGACGCCGCTTTCCTCGAAGCTCTCCTGGAAGAAGCGGGCATCGGCGTGCGAAGCGCCGAAGGCGGCGAAGACGACGACGAATTCGGAGGTGTCCTCGCCGAGCAGGCGTGCCTGGCGGACGATCTGCGCCGCGACGCGGTTGTGCGGCAGGCCGCCGCCCGAGAAGATGGGCAGCTTCTGGCCGCGCGTCAGCGAGTTCATGCCGTCGATGGCGGAGATGCCGGTCTGGATGAACTCTCTGGGGTAGGCCCGGGAGGCTGGGTTCATCGGTTCGCCGTTCACATCGCGCCGGTCGGCGGAGATGATCGGGGGCCGGCCGTCGCGCGGCACGCCGGCGCCGTTGAACATGCGGCCGAGGATGTCGCGGGACACCGGCAGCTTGAACGGTTCGTCGAGGAAGCGCACCCAGGTCCGCTCGAGGTCGAGTTCGTCGGTGCCCTCGAAGACTTCGACGAGCACGGCGTCGTCGGCGGTGCGGATGACCAGGCCGGAGCGCAGGCGCCCGTTGTGGTCGCGCACCTGCACGCGCGAGCCGGCCGCTACGCCGGGTACGCCGCCCATGACGATCAGGCCGCCCTGGGCCGAGGTAGCTGTACGGAATTCGATGTTTTTCATGGTTGGGACGCCTGGCTTTCGGATGCGCCCGCCGGGACAGGCTTCGCGCCCTCGTAATCAAGCGCAATCCGCTCGAACTCGGCGGGGATCCTGGTGATTTTTTCCTTCAGCGCGGCCATCTCGTCCGACTTGAACTGGCTCTTCCAGCGCCGGGCCTGAACCAGCAGGGGCATCTGGATCAGCCGCCGCGCGGGAGCGCCGAGCTTGACCAGCTTGAGGCCCTGGCGGTGGATGTCCAGCAGCGCAGCGAGCAGGGTGTATTGCTTCTCCGGCGAACTGAAGCTGTCGATGTCGTCGGTAGCGGCCTGCTGCAGCAGCCCTTCCTTGATCAGGTTGGCCGATTCGAGTATCCAGCGCTGCTCGCTCGACAGGGCCTCGACGCCCACCAGGTTGACGATCCGTTGCAGTTCCTCGGACGCGGCGAGCAGGCCGAGGGCTTCGCCGCGCGCCGTTTCCCAGCCGGGATCGACGTTCTCCGCCCACCAGCGGGCGGCGGAAGGCACGTAGCCGGAGAAACTTTCCAGCCAGTCGACCGCCGGGTAGTGGCGGGCATCGGCGAGTTCCTTGGAGAGCGCCCAGAAGGTCTGGACGATTTCCTTGGTATGGCTGGTCACCGGCTCGGAGAAGTCGCCGCCCGGCGGCGAAACCGCCCCGATCAGGGTGACCGAGCCGTGTTCGCCGGCCAGCGTCTCGACACGCCCGGCGCGTTCGTAGAAGGCCGCCAGGCGCGAGCCGAGGTAGGCCGGGTAGCCTTCCTCCACAGGCATCTGTCCGAGGCGGCCGGCAACTTCGCGCAGTGCCTCGGCCCAGCGGCTGGTCGAGTCGGCGACCATCACGACGTCGTAGCCCTGGTCGCGAAAATACTCGGCCAGGGTCATTCCGACATAGACCGAGGCTTCACGCGCGACGACCGGCATGTTCGAGGTGTTGGCGACGAGCAGGGTGCGCTCCATCAGCGGCCGGCCGGTATAGGGGTCCTTCAGTTCGGGCATGAATTCGAGCACATCGGTCAGCTCGTTGCCGCGTTCGCCGCAGCCGACGTAGATGACGATCTCGGCATTGCACCAGCGGGCCACCTGCTGCTGGAGCATGGTCTTGCCGGCGCCGAAGGGGCCGGGGATCGCCGCCTTGCCGCCCTTGAGCAGCGGGTAGAAGGTGTCGAGGATGCGCTGCCCGGTGATCAGCGGCTTGACCGCGTGGTCACGCTTGCGGAACGGGCGCGGGGTACGCACCGGCCAGCGGTGGAACATCTGCAGCTTCTCGATGCGTCCGTCCGGCAGCTTGATCCGCCCGATCACTTCCTCGATGGTGTAGTCGCCTTCCGGGGCGAGTTCGAGCAGTTCGCCGTGGACCAGCGGCGGGGTCAGGATGCGGTGCTGGATGGACGCCGTTTCCTGCACCGTGCCCAGCACGTCGCCGCCGGCGACATGCCCGCCGCCCGACCATTTCGGATCGGGGACGAAGCGCCAGCGCCGGTCGCGGGGCAGTGAGGGAACCGAGACGCCGCGCGCGATGCGGTCGCCGCTCTTGGCCCGGACCGCATTGAGCGGGCGCTGCACGCCGTCGAAGATGGCATTGAGCAGGCCGGGGCCGAGTTCGACCGACAGTGGCCAGCCCAGCCCCTCGGCGACCTCTCCCGGGCGCAGACCGCCGGTGTCTTCATAGAGTTGCGCCAGCGCGCCGTCGCCGTGACGGCCGATGACCTCGCCGATCAGTCCGATCGCGCCGACCCGGACCTGTTCACCGATCACGGCCTCCGGCAATTCCAGCCTGACCAGCGGACCGTTTATCTCAAGTATCTTGCCCATTTGCATTCCATTGGTTGCGCGGATGAATCACGGCGCGAAAGAGCGGCCGCCGGAGAGGAATCCTGTTGCTAGCCATGAAGCAGCGCTCCCAGGTTCGGGGTGCTGGCGAACAGATGTTCCATGGCCTCCCGGGCAAGTTCGTCGGCAAGCCGCGATCGCCTTGCCTCGAACGTCTGGTCGATCTGGGCGCGCCGGTCGGCCAGCAACACGCGGATGCCGCCTTCGCCCATGCTCCCGAGCGATTGAAGTTCGACCTTGCGACCCGGTGCCGCACGCTCGATCATCGCGGCCCAGGCGGGTTCGAGGCGAGGCCGGTCCTGGTCGCGGACTTCGGCGATCAGGTCGCCCGCGGGCAAGGTGCGCGCTGCACTGGCCAACCACCCTTCGAGCAGCTCAAGGTAGCGCAGGTCATCTTCGACCAGATGGCGAAAGGCCAGCTGCATGCCGGAAAGGATGTCTTCGGTAAGCGCCCAGCGCAAACGGTCCAGTTCGGCAGCCATGCGGAATTCGGCCGCCTGCACCTGACGGCGGACCAGGCGCTCAGCTTCAACACGGGCGGCGAGTGCTTCGCGATCGGTGAACAGTTTCAGGCGATCGGCACCCTCCTTGAGAATGCGAGTCCTCGCCGACTCGGCGTTCTGGCGCTGCTCCCGGGCCAGGGACTCGGCCTGCCGGATCAATGCATCTTCCAGCTGGCTGACCTGAACATCTGTTTCCATTAGCGTTTCCCTCGATAAATCGTTTCATGCCTTGCGGAAAGGTTCGGGCATGCCGCAGCGTTCATGCCAGGGCCTCCGGGCCGAGCACGGCGCGCACCACCTCGTCGACGGCCGGCGCATAGTCGTGCGGCGCGGTAAGGGGCGGCAACTCGGTCACCAGGATACGCCCGCCTTCGTCGCGCAGGCGGCTGAGCCAGGGGCCCGCCGGCCAGGAAAGCCGCGATTCCAGAAGGACCAGGGCGGCGCTGCCGTCCTTGACCAGTTGGGCCAGCACTTCCTCGACACGCCCCGGATCCGCATCGGGATGCACCTCGGCGCCGATCAGACTGAAGCCGTCGGTCAGTTCAGCGCTGGCGAACACGACGAGTCGTGCGCCGGGGAGGTGGGCGTCAGCTTGATGTGCCATGACCGCTCTCGCGTCGCTCAAATCCTGCCGAGCAGCAGGATGGACATGACCAGGCCATAGATGGCGATGCCCTCGGCGAGGCCCATGTAGATCAGGGTGCGGCCGAACATCTCGGGCTTTTCGGCGAT
>JBFZCS010000273.1:0-3321 GCA_041307825.1 Azonexaceae bacterium | reverse complement strand
GTGTCCTGGATGGGTTGGAGCACTGTTCAGCAACTGGACATCATTCGCACATCTGGTCCGGCTTCCGGTTCGGTCGCTCAGGTTCTGGAAACCAAGTTCAACGATACATGGCGTTTTGCCCTCGGTGCCAACTACAAGTTGAGTGATGACATCAAGCTTCGCGGCGGTATCGCCTACGACAACACCCCGGTCCCGAACGCCGAATACCGTGTTACCTCGTTACCGGATAATGATCGCACCTGGCTGACGGGCGGCGTCCAGTGGAAGCCGACCAAGACCTCGGCGCTTGATCTCGGCGCTGCCTACATCTGGGTCAAGGATGCGCCGATCAATAATCCCGGTTGGGCTGGTGCAAGTATTCCCCAGGGGCTCGTCAAGGGAAACTACAACGACTACTCGTGGCTCCTCGGCGCCCAGTACTCGATGGGCTTCTGATCGCATACTCAGTACCCGTTTCATTGAGCCCCGGCGAGTCCGGGGCTTTTTTTCGAGTATTTCTTCTAAAAAATGCGTTGACCGCAACGGCTGCCATACTATAATTCAAACGTTCGTTTTACATTGGCAAGCATGGCTTGAACGGAACAACAACATCTGAAGGAGAAGCGCTTGAACAAGCTGATTGTGAGGAAGGCCGCCGTGCTCGGCGCCGGCGTGATGGGGGCGCAGATCGCAGCGCACCTCGCCAATGCCAATGTACCGGTCGTCCTGTTCGACCTGCCGGCTAAGGATGGCGACAAGAATGGCGTGGTGAAGAAGGCCCTCGACGGTCTCAAGAAGCTCGACCCGGCGCCCTTGGCTAGCAAGGGCAAGCTCAAGTACATCGACGCCGCCAACTACGACGAGCACCTGGCGCTGCTCGCCGAGTGCGATCTGGTGATCGAAGCCATCGCCGAGCGCATGGACTGGAAGAACGACCTCTACGCGAAGATCGCCCCGCACCTCAAGGGTGACGCCATCATCGCCTCCAACACCTCCGGCCTGTCGATGAACGCCCTGGCCCAAGGCCTGCCCGAAAGCGTGCGGCCGCGTTTCTGCGGAATCCATTTCTTCAACCCGCCGCGCTACATGCACCTGGTCGAGATCATCGGCACGCAAAGCACCGATGCTTCCACCCTCGACGCCCTCGAAACCTGGCTGACCTCGCGCCTCGGCAAGGGCGTCATCCGCGCGCTGGACACCCCCAACTTCGTTGCCAACCGCATCGGTGTCTTCTCCATCCTCGCCGTGATGCACCACACCGCCGCCTTCGGCCTCGGCTTCGACGCAGTCGACGCGCTGACCGGCCCGCGCATCGGCCGCCCGAAAAGCGCCACCTACCGGACGGCGGACGTCGTCGGCCTCGACACGCTGGCGCACGTGGTCAAAACCATGCAGGACACGCTGCCGAGCGATCCCTGGCATGCCTTCTTCACCAACCCCGCCTGGCTGCAGGCCCTGATCGCCAAGGGCGCCCTCGGCCAGAAGACCCGCTGCGGCATCTTCAGGAAGCAGGGCAAGGAAATCCAGGTGCTCGACCTGGCCGCTCAGGATTACCGCAAGTCGGCCGGCGAAATTGCCGACGAGGTCGCCGCCATCCTCAAGATCAAGTCGCCGGCCGAGAAGTTCGCCGCCCTGCGCGCCTCCAGCCATCCGCAGGCGAAATTCCTGTGGGCCATCTTCCGTGACATCTTCCACTACGCCGCCGTGCAACTCGAAAGCGTCGCCGACAACGCCCGCGACCTCGATCTCGCCATGCGCTGGGGCTTCGGCTGGAGCCAGGGACCGTTCGAAACCTGGCAGGCCGCCGGCTGGGCCGCCATCGCCCAGGCCGTCGCCGCCGACATCGTCGCCGGCAAGGCCATGAGCGCCACACCGCTGCCGGCCTGGGCGCTCGAAGCCGGACGCACCGGCGTGCATACCGCGCAAGGCTCGTATTCAGCAAGCAAGAACGCCTACGTTGCCCGCTCGGCGTTGCCGGTCTACCAGCGCCAACTCTTCCCCGAGCGCGTCCTCGGCGAAACTGCCGCAACACCGGAAAAATCCGGCGAAACGCTGTACGAGAACGACGGCGTACGCCTGTGGAAGCTTGCTGCGACCACCGAAACAACGGCTGGCCCCAGGGTCGACGCCAAAATTGGCATCATTTCCATCAAGTCGAAGATGCACACCATCGGCAACGAAGTGCTCGACGGCGTCATCGCTGCCGTGCGCCAGGCCGAGCAGACGCTCGATGGCGTGGTGATCTGGCACGAAGCGCCGTTCGCTGTCGGCGCCAACCTGGCGCAGGTCGCGGAAGCCATCGCCGGCGGTCAGTTCGACATGCTGGAACAGACCGTCGAGAAATTCCAGCGCGCCTCGCAAACCTTGAAGTACGCCCAGGTGCCGGTCGTCGTCGCAGTGCAGGGCATGGCGCTGGGCGGCGGTTGCGAGTTCCTGATGCATGCCGGCAAGCGCGTCATGGCGCTGGAAAGCTACGTCGGCTTGGTCGAAGCCGGGGTCGGCCTGATCCCGGCCGGTGGCGGTTGCAAGGAATTCGCCGTGCGTGCCGCCGAGTGGGCAGCGCAATCGGCGACGCCGGGCGAAGTGTTCAACTTCCTGCAACCGGTGTTCTCGACCATCGCCATGGCCAAGGTTGCCAAGAGCGCCCAGGAGGCCATCGACTTCGGCTTCGCCAGGCCGTCCGACACCATCCTCTTCAATGCCCACGAGCTGTTATTCGTGGCGCTCCGTGAAGCGCGGGCGCTGGCCGACGCCGGCTACGCCCCGCCGCTGATGCCGCGCGCTGTTCCGGTCGCCGGACGCAACGGCATCGCGACGCTGGAGATGATGCTGGTCAACATGAAGGAGGGCGGCATGATTTCCGCTCACGACTACAAGGTCGCCAAGGCCGCCGCAACCGCGCTGTGCGGTGGCGACATCGAAACCGGCAGCCTGGTCGATGAGGAATGGCTACTCACCGTCGAACGCCGCCTGTTCGTCGAACTGCTGAAGACCCCCGAAACCCAGGCCCGGATCAAGCACATGCTGGAAACCGGCAAGCCTTTGCGTAACTGATCGGGTCGAGGAGATATATAGAATGAGCAAACAGATTCAGGAAGCCTACATCGTCGCCGCCACCCGCCTGCCGGTCGCCAAGCGCAACGGCATGTACCGGAACGTACGGCCGGACGACATGCTGGCCGCCGTCATCAAGGCGGTCGTCGCCCAGGTGCCCGGCATCGATCCGGCGCGCATCGGCGACGTCATCATCGGCTGCGCCATGCCGGAAGCCGAGCAGGGCATGAACGTCGCCCGTATCGGCCTGTTGCTGGCCGGTCTGCCGATCACCGTGCCGGGCATCAC
>JBFZCS010000272.1:0-3581 GCA_041307825.1 Azonexaceae bacterium | reverse complement strand
GTACGGCTCTTTCCGCAAACCGCGCGAGTTGAGGTGGCTGTTTGGTGTCGGCATCTTCCTGGTGCTGATGGGGGAGGCATTCTTCTGCTATCTGTTGCCCTGGGGTCAGATGTCCTACTGGGGCGCCCAGGTGATCGTCAATCTGGCCTCGGCCATTCCCCTTATCGGTGAACCGCTTTCGATCTGGGTGCGCGGCGATTTCGTCATCGGCGATGCGACGCTGAACCGCTTCTTCTCCTTCCACGTCATCGCCTTCCCGCTGATCCTGCTCGGCCTCGTCGCCGCGCACATTCTGGCGCTGCACGAAACCGGTTCAAACAACCCGGACGGTATCGAGATCAAGGCCAACAAGGACAAGAACGGCATTCCGCTCGATGGCATTCCCTTCCACCCGTACTACACGGTGAAGGACATCGTTGGCGTCGTCGTCTTCCTGATGGTGTTTTCGGCGGTCATGTTCTTCGCGCCGGAAGGCGGCGGTTACTTCATCGAGTACAACAACTTTTTCCCGGCCGATCCGCTGAAAACACCGCCGCATATCGCGCCGGTCTGGTACTTCACGCCTTACTATTCCATCCTGCGCGCCATGGTCTGGAATTTCTTCGGCCTCGACGCGAAGTTCTGGGGTGTGGTGGCAATGGGCGCCTCGGTTGTGATTTTCGCCTTTCTGCCCTGGTTGGATCGTAGTCCGGTCAAGTCGATCCGTTATCGTGGTCCGATCTACAAGACCATGCTGACGCTATTCGTGATCTGTTTCTTCATTCTGGGCTATCTTGGAACGCAACCACCGTCCCCGATGGGTGAACTGGTTTCGCAAATCTGCACGGCATTTTACTTCGGTTTCTTCCTGGGCATGCCCTGGTGGTCCCGCATGGACAAGTTCAAGCCCGTGCCTGAACGCGTGACGATGAAGTGAGGATGCGAAAAATGAAAAAACTCCTGATGGCATTGCTTTTTGCTCCCCTGACTGCCCTGGCAAGCGGCGGTGCGCACCTCGATCACTGGCCCGGCGGCGTTGGCGACAAGGCAGCGTTGCAGAATGGCGCCAAATTGTTCGTCAATTACTGCCTGAATTGTCACGGCGCATCGCACCTCCGTTACAACAAGCTGACCGAGATTGGCCTGACCGAACAGCAGGTCAAGGACAACCTGATGTTCACTTCGGACAAGATTGGCGACCAGATGCGCGTTGCCGCCCGCAGCGACGAACAGAAGGTCTGGTTCGGCGCCGCGCCGCCGGATCTGACCGTGATCTCGCGTGCCCGCTCTTCCGCTGATGGATCGGGTGCCGATTGGCTCTACACCTATCTGCGCTCCTTCTATCGTGATGAGAATCGCCCGACCGGCTGGAACAATGTGGTTTTCGAGAACGTCGGCATGCCGCACATTCTCTACGAACTGCAGGGCCAACAAGTGCTGAACCACGAAACGCACAAGCTGGAACTGGCGGTGCCGGGCAAGCTGACGCCGGCCGAGTATGACAAGACAGCTTCCGATCTGGTCAGCTTCATGGTCTGGATGGCCGAACCCAATCAGGAGTTCCGCAAGACCCTCGGTTTTGGCGTACTTGCCTTCCTGCTCGTGCTTTTCATCCCGGCTTACTTGCTGAAGAAGAACTACTGGAAAGACATTCACTGATCCTTGTCGGGTTAGTTGACGGCATCGCGGGTTCGGCTCCGGTCGGATCCCGGTGCCGAATCTCATTTTGAGGGTTAGCACCAATGATGAACCTCTACTCGGGCACAACCTGCCCCTTCAGCCATCGCTGCCGCATCGTCCTCTACGAAAAGGGCATGGACTTTCAGGTCATCGATGTCGACCTGTTCAACAAGCCGGAAGATCTGGCCGTCATCAACCCGCACAACCGGGTGCCGGTGCTGGTCGAGCGCGATCTTGTACTGTTCGAGCCGAACATCATCAACGAATACATCGACGAGCGTTTTCCGCATCCGCAGCTGATGCCGGCCGATCCGATCATGCGCGCCCGTGCCCGCCAGCTGCTGGTCGGCATGGAGCGCGAAATTTTCTCGTTCATGGAAGTGATCGAAAAGAACGGTAAGACGGCTGATAAGGCGCGCCAGGAAATCCGCGCCCGCCTGACCGAGATCATTCCAATCTTCAACAAGCAGAAATTCATGCTCGGCGACGAGTTCTCCATGCTCGACGTGGCGATTGCACCGCTCCTGTGGCGTCTTGACCACTATGGCATCGACCTCGGCAAGGCGGCCGCGCCGCTGATGAAATACGCCGAACGCATCTTCAGCCGTCAGGGCTTCATCGATGCCCTGACGCCGTCCGAAAAGGCGATGCGCAAGTAAGGCATGGAACTGCCGTCCACAAAGCCCTATCTGCTGCGCGCGATCTGGGAATGGTGCGTCGATAATGGCTTCACGCCGTATATCTCCGTCCAGGTCGATGGCCGTACCCGAGTCCCGCGCGAATTCATCCGCGATGGACAGATCGTTCTCAACATCGGCCCGGATGCGAGCAACAAGCTGGAGATCGGCAACGATTTCATCGAGTTTCAGGCCCGTTTCGGTGGTGTTGCGCGCCAGTTGTCGGTTCCGGTAGGACAGGTGACGGCGATCTATGCCCGGGAAAACGGCGCCGGGATGGCTTTCGAAATCGAAGGCGCGGCCACTGCCGCAGAGGGTGAAGCGGCCGAGGATGTGCTGGAGCAGTCCGGCGACGAGCCCCCGGAGCCGCCACGCCCCGAAGGAGGGCGGCCAAAGCTGCAACGCATCAAATAGGGATGTCAGCTGCGGTCGACGCACCAAAAAGGGGAGATTTCCGACGGGAATCTCCCCTTTTTGCATTCAAGTCAATGATATCCAGACATGGCACGGCTGTTGCTAAATGCCTGTCCAAAAGGAAAATCATGATTCGGCAAGTCAAATCCACCTGTTGTTACTGCGGCGTCGGTTGCGGTGTGCTCATCGAGACCGAAGAAGGTGTGATCACCGGCGTGCGGGGCGATCTCGACCACCCCGCCAATCGCGGGCGCCTATGCACCAAGGGCGCAACCCTCGCCCAGACCACGGGCCCCGCCTACCGTCTTCTCCATCCCGAGCGACGCACCGTGCGTGGCGGGATTCGCCAGCGGCTGGGCTGGGATGAAGCGCTTGACGAGGCGGCAGGCCGCTTTGCCGAAACCATCCGTGCCCATGGTCCGAATTCGGTCGCCTTCTACATTTCCGGCCAGTTGATGACCGAGGATTACTATGTCTTCAACAAGCTCGCCAAGGGCTTGATCGGGACCAATAACGTCGATACCAATTCGCGCCTCTGCATGTCGTCGGCGGTGGCCGGCTACAAGCAGACCCTGGGGGCCGATGCGCCGCCATGCTGTTACGAGGACATCCTTCAGGCCAAGGTTATTTTCATTGCCGGGGCAAATCCCGCCGTCGCGCATCCGATCGTCTTTCGCTATATCGAGGACGCCAAGGCAGCGAATCCCGAACTCAAGATCATCGTCGCCGACCCGCGCTTTTCCGAAAGCGCCGAGATTGCCGACCTGCATCTGGCGCTCAAGCCGGGCAGCGATATCGCCCTGTTCAACGGCATGCTGCACGTGCTGATCG
>JBFZCS010000271.1:0-4801 GCA_041307825.1 Azonexaceae bacterium | reverse complement strand
CCTTGTTGTTGAACTCCTTCTCCAGCGCGGTCACCTTGGGCAACGCCGTCGTGTAGGCGGCGATCTGCGGGATCGGGTTGCCGGTATGCATCACCGACAGCCAAACCACCGGAATCATGTAGGCGACGATCAGGATGATGTACTGCGCCACCTGCGTCCAGGTCACCGCCTTCATGCCACCGAGGAACGAGCAGACCAGGATGCCGCCGAGGCCGACGAAGACGCCGACGCCGAATTCCAGGCCGGTAAAGCGGCTGGTGATCAGGCCGACGCCGTAGATCTGCGCGATCACGTAGGTGAAGGAGCAGAGCACTGCGGCAAAGACGCCGATGGCACGGGGGATGTTGCCGCCGAAGCGGGCGCCGAGAAAGTCCGGAATGGTGAACTGGCCAAACTTGCGCAGGTAGGGCGCGAGGAACAACGCCACCAGGCAGTAGCCGCCGGTCCAGCCCATGACGAAGGCAAGGCCGTCATAGCCGGTGAGATACAGCGTGCCGGCCATGCCGATGAACGATGCGGCCGACATCCAGTCGGCGCCGGTCGCCATGCCGTTGAACAACGCCGGCACGCGGCGACCCGCGACGTAATATTCCGACACATCCGCCGTCTTCGACATGAAGCCGATGCCAGCGTAGAGCAGAATGGTGGCAAACAGGAAAATGTAGCCAAGTATCTTGTTGGGCACCCCGAGTTGCTCGAGGATGGCCACCAGGATGACGAAGGCGACGAAACCGCCGGTATAGAAGGTGTAATACCGCTTCAGGTTGGCGGTGAATTGCGATTGGGTTGTGGCCATCAGTCGTCCTCCCCTTCGTGAACGCCGTATTCCTCATCCAGGTTGTTCATGTAGCGGGCGTAGAACCAGATGATGGCGACGTAGATGATCAGCGCGCCCTGAGCGCCCATGTAGAAGCCCAGCGGGCCGATGATGGTGATCTCGTTCAACTCGCGCGAATACCAACTGACAACGAAGGTAACGACGAACCAGATCGCCAGCAGGATCGCCGTGATTCTCAGATTGCGGCGCCAATAATCGACGTGCTTTTGCGACAGTTGCATGGAAGGTACCCTCCTCCTAGAAGAACTTCCGTACTTAACAATCCCGGGTTGCATTGCACTGCAACCCGAAACCTGAAGAAGCGGGCGAGACAAAAGTAGTTGTCTTGCGAATGTATTGCCCCTGCCCGCGCTACACAAAAAATCGATTGACCGAACTGATTGGAATCAATCTTTCGCTTGTGCCGTGAGCATACACGTGGTTTTCTTACACAGACCTTACGGACTCGCCGTCTCCGACGGCTATTACCAAGGTAATGGCAAAAACAATGAACACTCCGATGGCCGGTTTTACGCCATATCAAGTTTGGCTGATGGAGCAGCCTGTATCATCGGCCACATGACAACTGTTACCGCCACACTTGCGCCGGGAATCGCTTCCGACAAGCGGCTGCCGGGCGATCTCGCGATCTGGTTCTTCATTCTTGCCGAGATGCTGGCCTTCGCTGTGTTCTTCGCGTCGTATGCCTTCGCGCGGGCCAGCCACGTCGAGGAATTCAACCTCTACCAGCAGACGCTGGACCGCAACGCCGGCGCGCTGAATACCGTGCTGCTGATCACCGGCTCGTGGTTCATCGTCCTCGCCGTGCAGGCTGCGCATCGCGACGATGTGCGCGCCATCCAGCGCAATATCCTGCTCGGCTTCCTGTGCGGGGCCGGCTTCCTGGTCGTCAAGGTCTTCGAATACGCCGCCAAGTTCGGCGCCGGCATTTCGATGTCGACCAACACCTTCTACATGTTCTACATCTCGCTGACCTTCTTCCACTTCATGCACGTCATCCTCGGCATGGTCATCCTCACCATCCTCTGGGTGCAGGCGAAGAAGGGCGTCTATGGCGCCCACGACGCACACGGCCTGGAAAGCGGCGCCGCCTACTGGCACATGGTCGACCTGTTGTGGATCATCCTTTTCCCGCTCGTTTATGTGATGCGCTGATGAACGCCCTGAAAAACCCCGCCCACCGCGCCTGGCTGATTCTCATCATCGCCACCGGCATCACCTGGTATCTCGGCGAAGTCGGCGCTGCCGGCACGCTTTCCATCGTCGCCATGCTGCTCATCGCCTTCGTCAAGGGGCGGCTGGTGATTCTCGATTTCATGGAACTGCGCGCGGCACCGCGCCTCTGGCGCGCCCTGCTCGAAGGCTGGCTTATCCTGGTTTCCAGCCTGATTCTGCTCGCTTACTGGATCTCCCTCAAATGACCGCCCTGCCCTTCTACGAACCTTCCGGCAACGAAATCTCGCTCTTCGAGCATGCCTACCGCGAGCGCCTGCCGCTGCTGATCAAGGGCCCGACCGGTTGCGGCAAGACACGTTTCGTCTCGCACATGGCGGCGCGCCTCAAACTGCCGCTGTACACCGTCGCCTGCCACGACGACCTGACCGCCGCCGATTTGGTCGGCCGCCACCTGATTTCCGACAAGGGCACCTACTGGTGCGATGGCCCGCTGACTCGTGCCGTGCGCGAAGGCGGCATCTGCTATCTCGACGAAGTGGTCGAGGCGCGCAAGGACACCACCGTCGTGCTGCACCCGCTGGCCGACGACCGCCGCATCCTGCCCATCGACCGCACCGGCGAAACGCTGCAAGCGCCGGACAACTTCATGCTGGTCGTCTCCTACAACCCCGGCTACCAGAATTTGCTGAAAGGCCTGAAGCCGTCGACCCGCCAGCGCTTCGTCTCGATGCGCTTCGACTTTCCCGGCGCCGAGCGCGAAACCTCCATCCTGATCGGCGAAACCGGCTGCGACGCCGATCTGGCCAAGCGCCTGGTCGGCATCGCCAAGGCCTTCCGCGCCCTCAAGGACCGCGACCTCGAGGAAGTCGCCAGCACCCGTCTGCTGGTCTACGCCGCGACGCTGATCAAATCGGGGTTCGACGTCTCCGCCGCCTGCCGCGCCGCGCTGGTCGAGAGACTGACCGACGACGAGGAAACCGTCGAGGCGCTAATGGAGATCGTCAATGCCACATTCGGAAGATAACTTCGGATTCAGCGAAGAAAAGGCCGGCCAGAATCTCGCCGTCCTTGCCGAATCGCTGTTCCTGATCAACCTGCTGCTCCTGCCGGGCCTTGCCTTCGCGGCACTCTTCGCCCTGTGGCTGAAAAACCGGGACAGCGCACCGCCGCTGGCCCGCCAGCATCTCCGGCAGACGACTTTCGTCAGTCTGGTCGGCGGCTTCCTGATCGTCGCCCTGTCCGGACTCATCCTCGCCCTCGGCGGCCTCGACTGGGCGTGGACCTGGGTCGTGCTCGTCCTGTACTTCACCTGCATCCATTCGACGCTGGTTCTCTTCGGCATGTACGGGCTGATCAAGGCGATGTCCGGCCAGGTCTGGCGCTTCCCGCTGATCGGCCCGCCACTCGAATGAGCCGGCCGGCGCTGCAACGCTATCGCGTACTGGCGCAAATCGGCTTCTTCGCGCTGTTCGCGCTGACGCCGGTGTTCGACCTGCTGCGTTACGACCTGACCGAAAAGCACGCCTACTTCCTGACCTTCCAGTGGCATCTCGGCATCGACGATCTGATCGCCGGCCGCGTCGATGCGCGCACTGCTGCGGTCAACCTCGTTTTGTACCTGTTTTTGCCGCTGCTCGGCGCGGCGGCGCTGGTCATCGGCGTCGCCTGGAAATGGGGCCGCCTCTACTGTGGCTGGCTGTGCCCGCACTTCTCGGTAGTCGAAACGATCAACCGGCTGATGCTCATGGCCACCGGCAAGCATTCGCTGTGGGACAAGAACAAGACCCCGCCGTGGGACCCGGACGGCACGCCGGCGCCGCGCGACCCGCGCTACTGGCTGCTGGTCGTGCCCGCCGCCATCGGCTTCGCCTTCGCCTGGGCGGTGGTCGGTCTCACCTATCTGATGCCGCCGTTTCAGGTCTATCACGGCCTGCTCAACTTCTCGCTCTACCGCGGCGAGGTGATTTTCCTGAGCGCCGCGACCGCCGTGCTGACCCTCGAATTCCTCTTCGCCCGTCACCTGTTCTGCCGCTACGGCTGCGCCGTCGGCATCTTTCAGAGCTTCGCCTGGATCGTCAACAAGAAGGCGATGGTCGTCGGCTTCGAGCGCAAGCGCCTGAGCGAGTGCGCCAACTGCATGCAAGGCTGCGGTAGCGCCGGTAACACCACGCTCGCCCGCCACGAGCGCCGCGCCAGCGCCAGCGCCGAAGCGGCCGCACCGGCGGGCAGTGCCTGCGATGCCGTCTGCCCGATGCGCCTCAAGCCGCGCAACGTCAAGCGCTGGATGTTCGCCTGCACGCAGTGCGGCCAGTGCATTTCAGCCTGCGGCACGGTCAACCGCGACAACCCGCAAGGGACTTTGCTGCGCTGGGTCAGCAACGAGGCGGCGAAGCAGAACGAGGCAGGTTTCTCGGCCCTCTCCCGGGTTGACGAAGACGCCGGCGCCCGGCAGATTTAACGGGTCATGGAAGAATTCATCGGCAAGCTCTGGCATAACTGGGTCACCAAGACCGCCGCCGGCCATTACCCGCAGGCCGCCGTCAAGCTGGCCGAGATCGAGAAGACGGCCGGCATCCTGTTCCGCGCCTTCGGCGGCGATCCCGGGCTCAATGTCGCCGCCGCCACCAACGAAACGCACGGCGCCCGCCGCCGCTGGCTGCAGCGCGTGGCCGGCAGCAACGAGAAAGCCGCCCTCGCCCGGCGCGACGCCGAAACCCTGCGCCTGCCGCCGGAGATCGCCGCCTTCCCCGAAAAATCGCTGAACCGCGACCTCTACCTGTGGCTGGC
>JBFZCS010000270.1:0-3447 GCA_041307825.1 Azonexaceae bacterium | reverse complement strand
GCACACCGTTGTCGCGGCTGGTGTACTGGCGCAGGAAAGATTCGCAGCGCGGGTCGGAGAGCTTGAAAAAGTAATGTTCGGAACTGCGCAATTCCGGCTTGGCACCGGAAACGGCGGAGTAGGGCTCGATCAGGTCGGTCGGTGCATAGGCGGCGCCGCAGACCTCACAGTTGTCGCCGTACTGGTCCTTGGCGTGGCACTTCGGGCATTCGCCCTTGATGAAGCGATCGGGCAGGAAGAGTTGCTTGAGCGGGTCGTAATACTGCTCGATGGTGCGGACTTCGATCAGCCCGGCGGCCCGCAACTTCAGGTAGATATCGTTCGCGCAGTCGCGGGTTTCATCGGAGTTCGTGCTGTAGAAATTGTCGAAGCCGACACCAAAGCCGGCAAAGTCGCGCGAATGCTCGCCATGAACTCGGGCGATCAGCGCTTCCGGGGTGATGCCTTCCTTCTCTGCCCGCAGCATGATGGGCGTGCCGTGCGTGTCGTCGGCGCAGACGTACCAGCACTCGTTGCCGGCCATTTTCTGGAAGCGCACCCAGATGTCGGTCTGGATGTATTCGACCAGATGACCGAGGTGGATGGCGCCGTTGGCGTAGGGCAGGGCGGAGGTGACGAGGATCTTGCGCAGCATGGCGTGGCCAAATCGAAAATAAACCGCAATTTTACCGTGAGCGCAACGATAATCGGGGTTTGCGGTATACTAGACAAAATCGCTCGGGTATTACCCGGCTACCGTATCCCAACCAAACCAACCCGGAGTTTTCATGAGTCTTTCAGAAGAGCAAATCAAGACCGCCCTCGCTACTGCGGTCGACCCCAATACCGGCAAGGATTTCGTCGCCGGCAAGTCGGTCAAGAACATCAAGTTCGACGGCAGCGACGTTTCCTTCGACATCGAGCTCGGCTATCCCGCCAAGACCCAGATCGACGCCATCCGCAAACAGGTCCTCGCGGCCGTGCGTGGCGTGCCGGGGGTCGGCAACGTCTCGGCCAACGTCTATTCGAAGATTGTCGCCCACACGGTCCAGGTGGGCGTCAAGCTGGTGCCGGGCGTCAAGAACATCATCGCCATCGCGTCCGGCAAGGGCGGCGTCGGCAAGAGTACGACCGCCGTCAACCTCGCGCTGGCACTGGCCCAGGAAGGCGCCAGCGTCGGCATTCTGGATGCCGACATCTACGGCCCGTCGCAGCCGCAAATGCTCGGGCTCGCGGGCCAGCAGCCGGAATCGAAGGATGGCGAGAACATGGAGCCGCTGGAGGCCTATGGCCTGCAGGCGATGTCGATCGGGTTCATGGTCGATGTCGAAACGCCGATGGTCTGGCGCGGCCCGATGGTGGCGCAGGCGCTCGACCAGTTGATCAGCCAGACCAAATGGCGCGACATCGACTATCTGATCGTCGACATGCCGCCGGGTACCGGCGACATCCAGCTTTCGCTGGCCCAGAAGGTGCCGGTGACCGGCGCGGTGATCGTCACGACGCCGCAGGACATCGCGCTGATCGATGCGCGCAAGGGCCTCAAGATGTTCGAGAAGGTCAACATCCCGATCCTCGGCATCGTCGAGAACATGAGCATCCACATCTGCTCGAAGTGCGGCCACGAAGAGCACATCTTCGGCGAAGGTGGTGGCGAGCGCATGGGCAAGGATTACGACGTCGATTTCCTGGGTAGCCTGCCGCTCGAAATGGCTATCCGCGAGATGACCGACACCGGCAAGCCGACCGTGGTCGGGGCGCCGGATTCGCGCACCGCCGAGATCTATCGCAGCATCGCGCGGCGCGTGGCGGTCAAGATCGCCCAGAAAGCCAAGGACATGACCTCCAAGTTCCCGAGTATCGTCGTGCAGAACACCTAAGTTTTTTGTAAAAACCACACCTAAAGGCGGGTAGAATCCCGCCTTTATTTTTGTCGACCGCAGCAGGGAAAAATGGCCATCAAATCAGACAAGTGGATCCGCAGAATGGCGGCCGAGCACGGCATGATCGAGCCGTTTTCCCCTCAACTCGTGCGCGAGGTCAATGGTCAGAAGATCGTTTCCTACGGTACCTCGAGCTACGGCTACGACATCCGCTGTGCCCGTGAATTCAAGGTGTTCACCAACATCAACTCGACCGTCGTCGACCCGAAGAATTTCGACCCGAAGTCCTTCGTCGAGATCGAGGCGGACGTCTGCATCATTCCGCCCAATTCCTTCGCGCTGGCGCGCACCCTGGAATATTTCCGTATTCCGCGTTCGGTGCTGACCATCTGCCTCGGCAAGAGCACCTACGCCCGTTGCGGCATCATCGTCAATGTGACGCCGTTTGAGCCGGAGTGGGAAGGCTATGTGACGCTGGAGTTCTCCAACACCACGCCGCTGCCGGCCAAGATCTATGCCGGCGAAGGCTGCGCCCAGGTGCTGTTCTTCGAGTCCGACGAAATCTGCGAAACCTCGTACAAGGATCGCGGCGGCAAGTATCAGGGCCAGGTCGGCGTCACCCTGCCGACGATCTGACGACCGTATTTTCGTAGCGAAGTAACGAAAAAGACTTATTCTGTGACCCGCTGCGGCGGGTCGCTGCATTTCAAGGATTCAACATGCGCTTTCACTTCCCGATAATCATCATTGACGAAGACTTCCGCTCCGAGAACGCCTCGGGCCTCGGCATCCGGGCGCTGGCGGAAGCGCTCGAGAAGGAAGGGCTGGATGTCCTCGGCGTGACCAGCTACGGCGACCTGACCTCGTTTGCCCAGCAGCAGAGCCGCGCCTCGGCCTTCATCCTGTCGATCGACGACGAAGAGCTGGCGATGGAGCCTGAGGAAACGCTGGCCGACCTGCGTGCCTTCGTCGGGGAAATCCGCCACAAGAACGCCGAGATCCCCATCTTCCTGCATGGCGAGACGCGCACCAGCCGCCACATCCCGAACGACATCCTGCGCGAGTTGCATGGCTTCATCCACATGTACGAGGACACGCCGGAATTCATTGCCCGCAATATCAAGCGCGAGGCGAATGCCTACCTCGACAGCCTGCCGCCGCCCTTTTTCCGCGCACTGGTGCATTACGCGGCCGACGGTTCCTACTCCTGGCATTGCCCCGGCCATTCGGGCGGCGTCGCCTTCCTGAAGTCGCCGGTCGGCCAGATGTTCCACCAGTTCTTCGGCGAAAACATGCTGCGCGCCGACGTCTGCAACGCCGTCGAGGAACTCGGCCAGTTGCTCGACCACACCGGCCCGGTCGCCGCCTCGGAGCGCAACGCGGCGCGCATCTTCAATGCCGACCACCTGTATTTCGTCACCAACGGCACCTCGACCTCGAACAAGATCGTCTGGCACTCGACCGTCGCCCCGGGCGACATCGTCGTCGTCGACCGCAACTGCCACAAGTCCATCCTGCACGCCATCATGATGACCGGCGCGATCCCGGTCTTCCTGATGCCGACCCGCAACAATTTCGGCATCAT
>JBFZCS010000269.1:0-3399 GCA_041307825.1 Azonexaceae bacterium | reverse complement strand
TCTAGGCCTTGTAGGTCGCAAGGTTGGCATGACTCGCATTTTTGCCGAGGATGGCGCGTCCATTCCGGTAACTGTGCTTGACGTGTCCAACAACTGCGTGACCCAAGTCAAAACGCCGGAGGTCGATGGCTACGCAGCCATTCAGATCGCTTTCGGCAAGCGCCGTGCCTCGCGCATCTCCAAGCCCCTCGCTGGCCATCTGGCCAAGGCGGGCGTGGAAGCCGGGCATGTCCTCAAGGAATTCCGTATCGATGCCGATCAGCTCGCCTCTTTCAAGGCTGGCGATCAGGTTGCGGTCACCATTTTCGCCGAAGGGCAGAAGGTTGACGTTACCGGCACCTCGATCGGTAAGGGTTTCCAGGGTGGTATCAAGCGCCACAACTTCAGTTCAAATCGTGCTACCCACGGTAACTCGCTGTCGCACAATGCGCCGGGTTCCATTGGTATGGCGCAGGATCCGGGCCGTGTTTTCCCGGGTAAGCGCATGGCAGGTCACATGGGTGACATGCAGTCCACGATGCAGGGCTTGACCGTTGTGCGCGTCGATGCCGAACGCCAGTTGCTGCTGGTTCGTGGTGCCGTTCCCGGCGCCAAGGGTGCTGACGTCGTCGTGCGTCCGGCAGTCAAGGGCTAAGGGGGGCGACATGGAACTCAAGGTAATCAACGAGCAGGGTCAGGAAGCCGCCAAGCTGCAAGCTTCGGATGTGCTTTTCGGTCGCGAATTCAACGAAGCGCTGGTTCACCAGATTGTCGTCGCCTATCAGGCGAACGCGCGTTCCGGTGACCGTCAGCAGAAAGATCGCTCCGAAGTCCGTCACACCACCACCAAGCCGTGGCGCCAGAAGGGTACGGGCCGTGCCCGCGCCGGTAGCAATGGCAGCCCGCTGTGGCGTGGCGGTGGTCGGATTTTTCCGAACTCCCCTGAAGAAAATTTCAGCCAGAAGGTTAACAAGAAGATGTTCCGCGCCGGCATGGCGTCGATCCTCTCTGAGTTGGCCCGCCAGGATCGTCTGGTGGTCGTCGATGGCTTGTCCATTGACGCACCGAAGACCAAGTTGTTCTCCCAAAAGCTGAAAGGCATGGGGCTGGACGGCAATCTTCTGGTTATCACGGATGCGCTGGACGAGAATCTGTATCTCTCTTCGCGCAATCTGCCCAACGTTCTGGTCCTCGAGGCTCAGGAAGCCGATCCGGTTTCCCTGGTTCGCTTCGCCAAGGTTCTCATCACCAAGAACGCCGTGGCCAAGTTCGAGGAGATGTGGGGATGAATCAAGAACGTCTGATGCAGGTGCTGCTGGCACCGCAAATCTCCGAGAAGGCTACCTTCGTGGCCGACAAGCATGAGCAGGTCGTCTTCCGTGTCGCTTCCGACGCTACCAAGCCCGAAATCAAGGCCGCGGTCGAGCTCCTGTTCAAGGTCGAAGTCGAGGGTGTGCAGGTCGCCAACGTCAAAGGCAAGGTCAAGCGCTTCAAGGGCGCGACCGGTCGTCGCAAGGGCTGGAAGAAGGCCTTCGTGAGCCTCAAGCCAGGCCAGGAAATCAATTTCGTTGAAGGGGGGAATGCCTGATGGCACTCGTTAAAGTCAAGCCGACTTCCCCCGGCCGCCGTGCCGTGGTTCAGGTCGTCAATGCGCATCTGCACAAGGGCAAGCCCTTTGCTGCGCTGGTTGAGTCCAAGTCCAAGAACGCCGGGCGCAACAACAATGGTCACATCACGGTTCGCCACCAGGGTGGCGGCCACAAGCAGGCCTACCGGGTAATCGACTTCAAGCGCAACAAGGACGGAATTCCGGCCAAGGTCGAGCGCCTTGAGTACGACCCCAATCGTACCGCGAACATCGCGCTGCTCTGTTATGCCGATGGTGAGCGCCGTTACATCATTGCCAACAAGGGAATGGCGGTCGGACAGCCGGTCATCAGTGGCGCCGAAGCGCCGATCAAGTCCGGTAATGCTTTGCCGATCCGCAACATTCCAGTCGGTACGACGATTTGCTGTGTCGAGATGATGCCTGGCAAGGGTGCCCAGTTGGCTCGCTCTGCTGGTACCTCTGCTCAGTTGCTGGCGCGTGAGGGTGCTTATGCCCAGATTCGCCTCCGCTCCGGTGAAGTTCGTCGTGTGCACGTTGAATGCCGCGCCACGATTGGTGAAGTCGGTAACGAAGAGAACAGCCTGCGTAAGTTCGGCAAAGCCGGTGCGATGCGTTGGCGTGGTGTTCGTCCGACGGTTCGTGGTACGGCGATGAACCCAGTCGACCATCCGCACGGTGGCGGCGAAGGCCGCACCGGTGAGGGTCGTGTGCCAGTAAATCCGTGGGGTCAGCCGACCAAGGGTTACCGCACCCGCAGCAACAAGCGCACGAACAGCATGATCGTTCAGCGCCGTCACAAGCGTTAAGGGGTAGGAAATGGGACGTTCTCTAAAAAAGGGCCCTTTTGTTGATGCATACCTGATCGACAAGGTCGAAGCGGTACGCGCAACCAGCGACAAGCGCCCGATCAAGACCTGGTCACGTCGTTCGACGATCCTCCCCGAGTTCATCGGTCTGACGATCGCGGTTCACAACGGCAAGCAGCATATTCCGGTCTTCGTGACCGAGAATATGGTCGGTCACAAGCTCGGCGAGTTTTCGCTGACCCGGACGTTCAAGGGTCACACCGCCGGCAAGAAGGCCAAGAAGTAAGGAGCTGACATGGAAACTCGTGCAAGTTTGCGGGGCGTACGCCTCTCTGCGCAAAAGGGCCGCCTGGTTGCGGATCTGGTGCGTGGCAAGCCGGTCGGTCAGGCTCTGAATGTCCTGGCTTTCTCCCCGAAAAAGGGGGCTGGTATTGTCAAAAAGGTTCTCGAGTCGGCAATTGCCAACGCGGAACACAATGACGGCGCCGATATCGACGAGCTGACGGTGAAGACCATCTACGTCGAAAAAGGCATGGTGCTAAAGCGCTTTACGGCGCGGGCCAAGGGTCGTGGCAATCGGATCGTCAAGCCGACCTGCCATATCTATCTGACCGTTGGTAACTAAGGAAGAGCCATGGGACAGAAAATACATCCGACTGGCTTTCGCCTGGCAGTCACCAAGAACTGGAGTTCTCGCTGGTACGCCAACAGCAAGGACTTCCCGGGCATGCTCAATGAAGACATCAAGGTTCGTGAGTATCTGAAGCGCAAGCTCGCGCACGCTTCCGTCGGCCGCGTTCTGATCGAGCGCCCGGCGAAAAATGCCCGGGTCACCGTTTTCTCCGCCCGTCCGGGTGTCGTCATCGGCAAGAAGGGCGAGGATATCGAACAACTTCGTTCGGATCTCCAGCGCATCATGGGCGTTCCCGTCCATGTGTCGATCGAGGAAATCCGCAAGCCGGAAATCGACGCGCAGCTGATCGCCGATTCGATCGCCCAGCAACT
>JBFZCS010000268.1:0-7332 GCA_041307825.1 Azonexaceae bacterium | reverse complement strand
CCGAGACGTTGCCAAAGCGAGCCGCGCGACGGCACATAATGAAACTGCTCCCACTTCAGCATTGCCCCCAGCGCCGCAATCAGGCGCGCCGTCAGGGCCGGCAGCTGCGGCCGCACCTGCTCCCCGCGCCGTGTCTTCTGGCCGGCCGCCGCCAGGCAACGCTCGTAGCTGGCGGCAAGTACGGTCCAGAAGCCGTGGCCGATCGACCACAGGCGCTGTTCCTCGCTTCGCGAAAGGCGCGGCGTATGCAGGTAATCCCGAGTCAGACGCCTGATGTGCGCTTGCGCCACGTCGTCCAGCCGGCTGACCGCCTCGTACTGACGATCTTCGGGAAAATCTCTGGCGTCCGCCAGGGATTCCAGCCAGCCGACGACCTCGTCCAGCGCCTTGAAGACGTTGTCGCCGGGAATTTCGTCGATGATGCGCCGCAATTCCCGCGGGTCGCCCAGCGGATGATCGATTTTCTGTCCGACGAGGGCGCCCAGCCCGCGCAATTTGTTCAGCATGCCTGCGATTCCCCTCCCCCAAATTGACGCGAGTTTAGCGCGCGATTCGTCGTGATGGCACATCGCGGACCGCCGGTACAGTAAAATTGTGCTTCAATTTTTTGCGCTGGCAGCAAGCACCATGCAGCAATACCACGACCTGATGCGCCACGTGCTGGAAAGCGGGCACGACAAATCCGACCGCACCGGCACCGGCACCCGCTCCGTCTTCGGCTGGCAGATGCGCTTCGACCTCGCCCGCGGCTTTCCGATGGTGACCACCAAGAAGCTGCACCTGAAGTCGATCGTCCATGAACTGCTGTGGTTTTTGCAGGGCGACACCAACATTGCCTACCTCAAGGAAAACGGCATCCGCATCTGGGACGAATGGGCCGACGAGAACGGCGATCTCGGCCCGGTCTACGGCAAACAGTGGCGACGCTGGGAAACGCCCGATGGCCGCGTCGTCGACCAGATCGCGCAACTCGTGCACAGCCTGAAGAACAACCCGGATTCGCGCCGCCACATCGTTTCCGCCTGGAACCCGGGCGACGTCGACCACATGGCGCTGCCGCCCTGCCACTGCCTGTTCCAGTTCTATGTCGCCGGCGGCAAGCTCTCCTGCCAGCTCTACCAGCGCAGCGCCGACATCTTCCTCGGCGTCCCGTTCAACATCGCCTCCTACGCGCTGCTGACCCTGATGCTGGCGCAGGTCTGCGGCTACCAGCCGGGCGAGTTCGTCCATACCTTCGGCGATGCGCATGTCTATTCCAACCACTTCGAACAGGCCCGGCTGCAGCTATCCCGCGCACCACGCGGCCTGCCGACGATGTGGATCAATCCCGCGGTCGACGACATTTTTGCCTTCAAATTCGAGGACTTCCGGCTCGACGGCTACGATCCGCACCCGCATATCGCCGCCCAGGTAGCGGTCTGAACGCGATGTTCCTCGGCGGCGACCTCGGCGGCACCAAGACCCTGCTGGCACTGGCCGAGCAAGATGCGGCAGGCGGCATCCGCATCGTCCGCCAGCAACGCTTCGCCAGCGCCGACTACCCGACTTTCGAGCGCATGCTCGACGAATTTCTTGCCGACCGCCCGTCCATCGACGCCGCCTGCTTCGGCGTCGCCGGGCCGACCGACGGCAGGAACGCCAAGCTCACCTACCTGCCATGGTCGCTCGCCGCAAGCGAACTCGGCCGTCGCTTCGCCATTCCGCGCGTCACGCTGGCCAACGATTTCGCCGCTGCCGCCCACGGCCTGCCGCTGGTCGAGCCGGAAAGCATCGTCACGCTGCACACCGGCCAGCCGGTCGAACGCGCCCCGCGCGTCATCCTCGGTGCCGGCACCGGCCTCGGCGTCGCCGGACTGGTCTGGCAAGGCGCTGGCTATCGGGTGATCGCCGGCGAAGGCGGCCACATCGGCTTCGCGCCGCAAACTTCGCAGCAGGGCGAACTCTGGCGCTGGCTGCTGGAACGGAATGGCCGGGTGACGACCGAAGACATCGTCTCCGGCCCCGGCCTCGCCCGGATTCATGCCTTTTTGGGTGGTCGACCGCACCCCGTCCCGCCAGGGGACTTGCTTCGCGGCGAAGGCGACGGGGCCTTGGGCTCAAGTCCCCTTGGAGGAGCGCAGCCTGAAGAGATCGGCAGCGCCGCGCTGGCCGGCAACGACCCGCTCGCCAGTGACGCCCTGCGCCTGTGGCTTGAATGTTATGGCGCCTTCGCCGGCGACCTCGCCTTGCACTGGCTGGCGCGCGGCGGCGTCTATCTGGCCGGCGGCATTGCCTCCAAGCTGCTGCCCGGCACCGACAACGCCCCTTTCATCGAGGCCTTTCTCGCCAAGCGCGAACACCGGAGCCTCGTTCAGGACATGCCGGTCCGCCTGGTGACCGACGAAAACCTCGGCCTCAGAGGAACGCTGGCGCTCGCATCGGAGCATGGCGTCGCTACTTCAGGCGCGTGATCGCCGGCAGAAAAACCTCCGTCACCAGAACCTCCTGCCGGCCGAGACGATGCAGCGAGCGCCGCGCCCACAGGTATTTTCCGCTCCCGCCGTGAACCGCCGCGCGCCTGAACAACGGATGACGGGCGTCCAACCTACAGTATTCGATGGCGCCGCGCCGGAACCCCGGCCACGAAAACAGCAAGGAACCCAGCGAACGGCTGCCGAGACGGGACAACCAGCGGGTCAGGCGGCCGTTGCTTGCGGTCGACAAGGTGGTATGGGCGAAAATCACCGGCACGCCATCGCATTCCAGCACGACCTCGCGCACCCAGGCATTCCGGCGGCCAGGCGATTCGTCCGCCAGCGGCGCCGCCTTGCCGTAACGCAACAGGCGGACGCGAAAATCACGGCATCCCGCCTGACAACGCGCCGTCAGCGAGCCGGCTTCGGTCAGCCAGCCGCGCAGAACACGATCCTCCACCCTGCCGCCGAGGCGGGAATGCCATTGCCTGCCTGCCATTACCGGGGGCGCGGCGCCTTGTCGAGGCCGCCCAGTTTGACGCCGGGCTTGATGCCGCGCTGGGCGAACCAGCCGAGATTCATTTCCAGCGCGTAGCGGGCAGGCTGCCGGGCGCAGTGGTTGTCCTCGGTCTGCGGCTGCATGTCCTCGATATTGATGATGTAGCCTTCGTCGTCGATGAAGGCGACCGATAGCGGAATCAAGGTGTTGCGCATCCACATGCAGTGGGTGGTGTTCTGCATGAAGACGAAGAGCATGCCGCGCTGCTGCGGCATGGCCTTGCGATTCATCAGCCCGACCTGGCGGTTCTGGTCGCTGGCGGCGACCTCGGCCTCGATGCGGTGGAAGCCTGCGTTCAACTCCATCACCGGCATCGAATTCTGAGCCCAGACGCCGGCGCTGAGCGCCAACCCGAACAAGGCGCCGAAAACTGTCTTACTCATTGAAGCTCCCTTGCAAATCCGTGTAGCCGCCTTCGATCCGCCGCCATGCACCGGGCGCCAGACCATCCAGCGTCGCCGCCCCGATCGCCGCCCGGATCAGACGCAGCGTAGGATAACCGATCGCCGCCGTCATCCGCCTGACCTGCCGGTTCTTGCCCTCGGCGATACGGATTTCCAGCCACGCGGTCGGGATCGCCGCCCGGTGGCGGATCGGCGGGTCGCGCGTCCACAAGTTGGCCGGTTCGTCGACCCGGCGCACCTTCGCCGGCTGCGCGGTGAAATCGGCGAGTGCGATGCCGGCGCGCAGGCGGTCGAGCGCCGCTTCGTCGGGAATGCCCTCGACCTGAACCCAATAGGTCTTCTCCAGCTTGTGTTTCGGATCGGCGATTTTCGCCTGCAGCTTGCCGTCGTCGGTCAGGATCAGCAGGCCCTCGCTGTCGGCATCGAGGCGGCCGACGGCATAGACGCCCTTGACCGGAATGAATTCGGCGAGCGCCCGCCATTTGCCTTCCGGCGTGAACTGGCTGAGGACGCCGTAGGGCTTGTTGAAGAAGACGAGGGTGGACACGTGGAAAGCTTGAATCGGCAAAATGTGATTTTCGCCTATTTTTGGTGGTCGACCCTAGGGCCAGATCTTGTTTCCATGGTCGCAGCAAACCTGACGCTCAGTGGTAGAACGCGTAGCCGATCAGAATCGCCCCGACCAGCCCGACGGCGTCGGCAATCAGGCCGCCGGCCACGGCGTAGCGGGTCTTGGTGATATTGACACTGCCGAAATAGACGGCCAGCACGTAGAAGGTCGTCTCGGTCGAGCCCTGGATGATCGCCGCCAGCTTGCCCTGGAAGGAATCGACACCGTAAGTAGTCATCACATCGACCATCAGGCCACGCGCGCCGCTGCCGGAGAGCGTCTTCATCAGACCGACCGGCAGCGCCGGGACGAAATCGTCGTTCAGCCCGAGCGCCAGAACGACGCTGCGGATGCCGCCGATCACGTAGTCCATGCAACCGGTGGTGCGGAACACCGAGATCGCCGCCAGCATGGCGATCAGGTAGGGAATGATCTGCACGGCGACGCCGAAGCCCTCCTTGGCGCCATCGACGAAGCTCTCGTAGACATCGATGCCGCGCCAGGCCGCGACGGCGACGAAGAGCACGATGATCGAGACGATGATGCCGCTGCCGAGCAGGCCGATCATTTGCGCCATCTTGTCCGGCGGCATGCCGGCCAGCCAGAAATAGAGCCCGGCCATCAGCACCGCGAAGCCGGCGAAGAATGCCAGCACCGGTCGGCAGAACAGGTTGATGCGTTGCCAGATCGCGACCGCCACCAGCCCGGCACAGAAGGAAACGAAAGTGCCGAGCAGCGTCGGCAAAAAGATGTCGGCGGCGTTGAAGCCGACCAGCCCCTGCTTGAGCGCGATGCTCTGGCGGATGGCGATCACCGAGGTCGGAATCAGCGTGATGCCGGCCGTGTTGAGCACGAGGAACATGATCATCGGGTTGCTCGCCGTGTCCTTGTGCGGGTTGATTTCCTGCAGCTCGCGCATCGCCTTCAGGCCGAGCGGCGTCGCGGCGTTGTCCAGCCCGAGCATGTTGGCGCTGACGTTCATGACGATGCTGCCGCTGGCCGGATGACCGGCTGGGATATCGGGAAAGACGCGCTGAAAAAAGGGGGCCACCAGGCGGCCGAATAACTGGATCAGCCCGCCCCGCTCGCCAATCTTCATCACCCCCAGCCACAGGCTCATGACGCCGACCAGGCCGAGCGAAATGTCGAAACCGGTCTTGGCCGTATCGAACAGAGCGGTCAGCACGCGCGTGAAGATGTCCAGATCGCCCTGCAGCAACTGGACGACCGCCGCGACGAAGCCGACGAGGATGAAGGCGACCCAGATTTTGTTAAGCACGGGTGGACGATGAAATGGCTGAAAGGCCGTCAGTCTATCGGCGCCACCGGCAACTGTCACCGTGACGGCTTGTCGCCCGGCTCAGTGCCAAGCGCTCAAATCGTTTACGGGGCGAACACCGGCAAGCCCCAGTCCGCACGCCGGCGCTCGTATTCCGCCTGCGGCAACTGCACCAGCAGCGGCGCTGCCGCGCCATCCAGCCAGCCGGCAATCTCGGTCATGTCGGCCAGTGACATCGCCGTACATCCCGCCGTCGGCATGCCTGGCGCCGCCCAGACGTGCAGGAAAATGCACGATCCGCAACCCGCCACCGGCGGCGCAGCGTTATGCGCCACCACCGCCCCCACGATATAACGCTGATCGCTGCGCAGCATGTTCTCGCACGAAGCCCAGTCGGGCTGCGCCACGGCAGCCTGATCGACGATCCGGTTGTAATACGCCGACGCGGGGTCGTCGACGCACTTGTGATCGGCGCTGGCCGGCAGGTAAGGCAGCTTCGCCGTCCGCACCAGATCGCTTTCCGCACCTGCCGCGCCGAACAGCGCGGAGATCGCGAACATCCCTGCCGGCGCCCGACCGTCGCCCTCGCGTTTCTCGCTCCCCACTCCGCAGACATGCGGATGCAAACCCAGGCCCCACGCCAGCCCCGAGCGGCCGAGGCTTACCGCCACCGGATTCCCGACCGGCAGCCAATCCCCATCGACACCATCACGCGCGAAGCGCTGCAATCGTCCGCCGCTGCTCTCCCAGTGCTCCGCAACGACGACGAGCAACTGACGGGACGCCGACAGGCAGTTTGGGCAGGGTTGAACCGAAAGCATGGACGAAGGCCGAAAAAAGGAACGAGCGTCAATTCTGGCCGATTTTTCCGGTTGACCGCAGGAGGCCGGGGAGTTGGCGTCCCCAAGCAGTCGCAACGAGCTTGGACCATGAGGACGCACCTCGGCCTTGCTGCCATTGGTGATCCGGCCTGGTTACATCTGCAATGGAACGGTCAAAACAGCCCAGGCAAACCATCCCGAACGACCGCTTGACCCCCACGCTCCGATTCCTGGCAGCGCGGAGGCCAATACGGGGAAGGATTCATGCCAGATCGAAGCGGTCAGCGTTCATGACCTTCGTCCATGCGGCAACGAAGTCCCGTACGAACCTCTCCTTGTTGTCATCCTGCGCATAGACTTCAGCGTAGGCGCGAAGGATCGAGTTGGACCCGAAGACCAGATCCACCCGGGTCGCCGTCCACTTGACCGTACCGGTCTTGCGGTCGCGGATTTCGTACAGGTTCCGGCCCGTCGGCTTCCACGTGTAGGCCATATCCGTCAGGTTGACGAAGAAGTCGTTGGTCAGCGCGCCGACGCGATCGGTCAGGACACCGTGCCGCGTGCCACCGTGGTTGGTGCCCAGTACGCGCATGCCGCCAACGAGCGCTGTCATCTCGTGGGCGGTGAGACCCATCAGCTGCGTGCGATCGAGCAACAGTTCCTCGGCACTGACGACGTAATCCTTCTTGAGCCAGTTGCGGTAGCCGTCAGCCACCGGTTCCAGCACATCGAACGACTCGACATCCGTCATTTCCTGAGTGGCATCACCACGGCCCGGTGCGAAAGGAACGGTCACGTCGAAGCCTGCCGCCTTGGCCGCCTGCTCGACACCAAGGTTGCCGGCCAGCACGATCACATCGGCCACGCTGGCTCCGCTCTGCGCCGCAATGCCTTCGAGGACGGCCAGCACCTTAGCCAGACGCGCCGGTTCATTGCCTTCCCAGTCCTTTTGCGGGGCCAGACGGATGCGCGCGCCGTTGGCGCCACCGCGCTTGTCCGAACCCCGGAAGGTGCGGGCGCTGTCCCAGGCGGTTGACACCATCTCACTGATGCCGAGGCCGCTGGCCGCGATCCTGGTTTTGAGCGCCGCGACGTCATAGTCCTTGCGCCCTGCGGGCACCGGATCCTGCCAGATCAGGTCTTCCTGCGGAACGTCCGGGCCAATGTAGCGTGCCTTCGGGCCCATGTCGCGGTGGGTCAGCTTGA
>JBFZCS010000267.1:0-3818 GCA_041307825.1 Azonexaceae bacterium | reverse complement strand
TTTTTTCCTTGGCAGCCGCCATTTTTCACTACCTCATTTCAATGACAAAACTTGTCGCCCGGGCTGCCCATGCTTGCTGCGGTCAACGACCAAAAACCGGTCATTTCCGCCAACTGCCCGCTTGAAGAAACAGCAATCAGCCCAGCGCCTTGGCCTTGAGTTTGGCAAACTCGTCTTGCGTGATCGTTCCGGCGTCGACCAAGGCCTTGGCATCGGCAATCTGCTCGGCGGGAGACTTGCCGGCAACCTGCCTGATGTAATCCTCGGCCTCGGCCTTCGAGCGCTGCATGGCGGCGCGCTGGCGATTGGCCATGCCCGTGCCGCGGGTGATCACATAGATGAGCGCGGTCAGCATCGGCACGAAAATCAGGCCGATCAGCCACAGCGCCTTGGAGCCACCCCCGAGTTCGCTATCCCGGAAAAGATCGCCGACGATCTGAAAGAGAATAAGAAGATAGGCCACGAAAACGAACGTGGAGAGAATCAGCCACATCAAATCCCAAAAATTACTCATAACCAACCTTTCAAGTTAAAAAAACAACTTAACGCTGCTTTTGCATTGCGCCCTGCGTCCAACTGCGCAGCAGCCCGAAAACGGAACTGCCCGTGAGCATACCCAGAACATAGACGACGAAAATCATGAAGGACAGGGACATCGTGATGTCCGCCCCAAGTAAGGACACCGTGACCGCCGCGAGATTCTGAACCTTGAACAGCAGCAAGATCCCCACGGCCAGCACGATCAAGGACATATAAACGTAACGCATCTTGCTCTCCCTAAAATCAATCCCGCCCGGTTTCCCGGACCGTACGCTTCAACAACATGCGGCAAACCGAAAAGCCGGCGAAGGCCGCCGCCACATGCTTCAACGTGTGACCGCTGACCATCCCGCTGAGTGCCAGCACGTCCTTGTCGAAGGTCTCCAGCACCTTAGCCAAGGCATACCAGGCAAATACCCAATAAATATCGTTGCCCCGCGTGTAGCGTGACGGATTCACTATCGCCAGCAGCAGTACGACCAGAATCGTATAGGCCTGCAGGATGCCGTAGGGAATCACGTTGCCCGCCCCCATACGCTCGGTGATCAGCCAGTAGATGACCGATGCGGCGCCGATCAGCAGTGCCGGCGGCAGCAGGATCAGGCCGGCGCGCACGCTGATGCGGTCGACAATCTGGGCTGCCACCAGACCCATGAAGGCGATGGTCATCGGCAGGCGATCCCAGAACAGCGTTTCGTTGTTCGGCGCCAGGTGGTAGTAGCCCGAGCCTACCGCCGTCAGCACCAAGCCTGCGAAAAAGATAACGTAGGGCCAGCGCTCGGCCGGACGCTCGAAGCAGGCACGCCCGTTGCCGATGATGAACAAGCCCATCAGCCCGAAGATCAGGAAACCCGCGTTCGAGACGACATCGAGAAAGTTGTCGATCCCTTGAGCATGACGCTGGTCGGCAAAATCATGGTAATCGAGAGGCTGGCGCACGGCCGGCAACAGCAGCGCCGCAGCCACGGCGACTACCGTCAGGGCGACGATCCAGAGCACGGGCGAGCGGCGTCCGTGCGCCCCGCCTTGCGCGAAAAACCCGCCTGCCATGTCTTACTTGCCCGCCTCGTTCGCTGTCAGCACGCGTTCGCCGTCCTTGCGATGCACGTCGAGCATGCCGCGGTCGATCGCCCAGGTCGTCGCCGTCTGCAGCGCAGCGATGAACTCCCTTTCCTGCTCCATGACACCCTCCTTGGAACACCACTTGCGCGTCGTCGCCAGCGGCCCGATGGAAAGCGCATTGCCATCGACCTTGAACGGGCCATGGAAGCTGTTGCAGCCGCTGCTGCCGGAAACCTTGCCATCCTTGAAGGCAACTGTCAGATGCGTGCCGAGCTGCGGACCGACGACGGCCTGGCGCCCGTTGTTGTAGCCGGTGACCTCCCATTTGACGTCGGCGAGCGACGGTTTGGGTTCGAGCTCGAATTGCAGGGCATTGCCGCCCGCCGCCGGCGTCAGGCTCAGGCGATTGCCCGCCACATTCGACGTCAGCGTGCCGGAAAAGGCTGCCATGAATGCCTTCTCGACCCCCATCGCCGGCTCGGGACAGGCCATCATCGTGCCCGCCAGGGTGCCGACGGTCAGCTTGTCGCGGTCAACCGTGTAATTGCCCATAAAACGGTTGCAGCCGGAAAAACCGTAAACCCGACCGCCCTCGAAGCGCGCCGTCGGCGCACCATTGCCCCCCGGTACCGTCTGGCCGGGCAGCGCCAGCAAACGCCAGTTCGCGCCTTCCAGCGTCGCGGCAGGCGCCGGTGCTGCCGGCACGCGGCAGCAACCGGCATAGTGCGCGCCGCCGGGCAGGGAAACATTGATCGAAACCGGATGCACGGTCTCGGACATGCCATCGCTGCAAGCGCCATCCTTCAAGAAGGCGACCAGTTCACCGCCGCCACGGATCCGCCCGCGCCAGACGGATTCCTTGCGCGGCTCGATACGCGTCGCGCGGCCGCGATAGATCGTCGCCGGCCCGTCGGGCAAGGAAAACCGGGCCTGACCCGGCGTCGTCAGATCAAGACTCCAGAACGGCTCGTTGCCGAAACAGATCAAGGGCTGTTCTGCGGCGAGCGTCGTAGCAGCGGGCGTCAGCAAGGCGACAGCCATGGCCAGCAATTTGATTCGATTCATGTGTTCACCCTATTCCTGTTGCAAGTTTGGCGGGATTTCGTGACGCCCTTGTTGCAACGCGCAATCCATTCGGAGGTCCTTGCACTATCGTTCGGGCCTCAATAGGCCCATGGGATCAGCGAAGAATTTCCATGCCGCTGTTGCCGACCCGGACCCGATCACCGATGCGCACGGCCGGCGAGGAGGCTTGCTGGACCGTAGACACCGAGCCGTCGTCATGGCGAATACCGATGATCCAGACCAGCGAACTGCCGCTGGCCATGCGATTGCCGGCATAGGCACCACCGGCAGCACCGACCACGGTCGCCGCCGTCCGCCCGGAACCCTGACCTACCTGGTTGCCGAGAATGCCGCCAACCAACGCCCCACCGATGGCGCCCAGCGTGGCGTTGTTGTTTTGAACCGTCTGCGAGCGGATGGATTCAACGGTGCCGACCCGGGAGGATGGTTGCGAAACCTGGAAGGCCGGCTGGGTTTCGCAGCCGGCGAGCATCGATACCGTCGCCACAGCGAGGCTGAGCGCGACCGCGCGCCCGAATTGCTTGATATTCATTCCTTGATCCTCATTCATATAGACGTGTAACGATTACTCGGGAATCGAGTAGAGCAGATACATGGCTGCCAGCAAGCCGGTCGGACGGCCGAGTTTGCCCAGCCAGCGGGCGAAGATCGTTTCGATTTCGCCGCCCTGATAGACCTGGGTCAAGGCGCGGTTGACTTCCAGGCGCAGAGCGGAGTCGCCACGCGGCAGCGCCATCGCGTAGGGCTCGAAGGAGAGTTCCTCGGTCAACAGGACGAACTTGCCGGCATTGCCGTTCTGCACGGCGGCGCCGACCAGCTTGATGCGATCGCCGGCATAGGCATCGACGCTGCCGGCCTCAAGCATCCTCATGCCTTCCTGAGCGTCAACCACGGCAATGATCCGGGCACCGGGGAGATTTTCGGCGGCAATGGCATTCAGGCGCTTTTCCGTCGTTGTGTCCTTGAGGACGGCAATCTTCTTGCCGGCCAGTTCGGCAATGCTGTTAATTTGCGAGTCGGCACGCAGGATAACGCCACCGGCATCGACGAAAAACAGCCCGGAAAAATCGACGCTGGCCAGACGGGCGAGGGTCTGGGTCGTGTTGGCGCATTCAAGATCCGCCTTGCCG
>JBFZCS010000266.1:0-5049 GCA_041307825.1 Azonexaceae bacterium | reverse complement strand
TTGGTCATGTTCATTTCGTCGAGTTCCAGCGACAGAATGAAATCGCTGGTCGTTGTGACCGTCTCCGGCGTCTCGCCGGGCATGCCGAAGATGAACAGGCCCTTGGCGCGCAGCCCTGCGGCGTGGATCTGGCGCACCGTATTGCGAACTGCATCGAGCGTGACGCCGGCCTTGTGGCGCTCCATCATGCCCGGATCGGCCGACTCGATGCCCATCGAGACCATCAGCGCGCCGGCCTGCTTCAGCTTGGCGAGCATTTCGTCCGAGGTATGGCCAGTGCGGATCGCGCAGTTCCACTGAATGCCGAGCGGCTTTTCGATGAGCAGCTCGCACAAGTCGAAAACCCGCTGCTTCTTGGCCGTGAACAAGTCGTCGTACATATTGATGTGATAGACGCCGAACTTGTCGCGCAGGTACTTCATGTGGTCGTAGGTGTATTGCGCCGAATTGGTCTTGTACAGACGTTCGAACACCGTGCGGTCGCAGAACGAGCAGGTATAGGGACAGCCGCGCGAGGTGATCATCGTCGCGCCGTAACGTTTTTCGTAGGCGAACAGCGGCAGGTGATAGGCATGCGGAAAACCGGCCAGCTTTTCGTAGGCCGGGAAGGGTAGTTCGTCGAGATCGACGATCCGGTCGCGACGCGGATTGACGACGATCTTTCCTTGCTCGTTGCGCCAGATCAGGTTGCCGACCTCATGCAGGGGCTTGCCGTCGGCCAGATCGAGCATCGCCCCTTCACCTTCGCCGATGACCAGGTAGTCGATTTCCGGGAAATGTTCGAGGATGGGCGCGCCAAGCGACGAGACATGGACGTTGCCGAAAACGATCTTGATCTCCGGCCGGCGCTCGCGGATATAGGCGGCAATCTCGAACGCATCCATGAAACCCGAGGTCGTCGCCGAAAAACCGACTATTTCCGGGTCGGTCGCCAGCACGATCTCGGCATTTTCGGCAATGGTTGGCGGCGCATAAGGCCCAAGGCAATCATGCAAGTTTACGCCATGCCCGAATTTTTCCAGCCAGGACGCCAGTTGCATGATGCCGATCGGCGGCATTCGATTGGCGAGCACCGAGAAGTCGGGCTGGCCGGGAACGAAGTTGAAGCCCGCAGGATGGACAAGCGTGATGCGCAAGGCGGGAACTCCCGAGCACTTAATCAGTTCATTTTACAGGTGACACGAGAAAGTTGCCCAACGTACATGTCAGTCGCCGGTCATCCCGACCAGCCATCCCGTGCCGGCCCGATCGGCTTTTGGTCGTGGGATGTGTCCCTATGATCCTCGTGACTTGCAGATTTCGGGATGCCCGCCGCAGCAGTCGTCGGTCAGGAAACCGACCAAGTTGTCGATTCTGTCGATCACGGCATGACAGCGTACGAAGCGACCTTCCTGTGTGGTGCTGACCAGACCGGCGTGGGTCAGGGTCTTGAGGTGGAAGGACAGAGTCGGCGCCTGGAGTTCAAGCTGCTCCGCAATGAGGCCTGCAGTCAGGCCGGTGGGCGCATTCCGGACCAGCAGGCGAAAGATGGCGAGGCGCGTGTCTTGCGCCAGCGCGGCCAGTGTGGCGACGGCATCAGTTTTGTTCATCTTCGTCACGATACTGAAACATTGCCAATCCGGCAAAGCTATTGAGCCGGACAGTTGGGTTGTATGGCGATTTTCCTGCGTGGCCTGAGTTTTTTTGCCTGACGGGAAAACCGGGGGGTTTACTTGTTTTTATAATTCTAGCAACATGAAAACGTTACGCAAGCCATGCTTGCTGGTTGCAATCAAATCGTCCGCTCGCACGCTGTCCTGTTGAGCGCTAAACACTTCTCGGAGGATCGAAATGACTGTCAGGGTAGGCATCAACGGATTTGGCCGTATCGGCCGGCTGGCATTGCGCGCGGCATGGAATTACCCGGAGCTCGAGTTTGTGCATATCAACGAAGCCAACGGACCTGTCGAGTCTGCCGCGCACCTGCTCGAATTTGATTCCGTGCATGGCCGCTGGCGGCATGAGATCTGCGTCAGCGATGGCAAGATGGTGATTGATGGAAAGTCGATCAGCTACAGCACGGCCAGGGATGTGGCCGGCGGTTCATGGCGCGATGCCGGTGTGGACATCGTTCTTGAAGCCAGCGGCAAGTGGCGTACCGTCGCTGAATTGTCGCCCTTCCTGGCGGCTGGCGTGAAGAAGGTGATCGTCGCTGCACCGGTCAAGGGCGGCGATACGCTGAACATCGTCATGGGAGTAAACGACCATCTCTACGACCCGGCCCGCGATCATATCGTTACCGCGGCATCGTGCACCACCAACTGCCTGGCGCCGGTGGTCAAGGTCGTGCATGAGGCGATCGGCATTTCGCACGGCATGATCACGACCATCCACAGCTCGACCAACACCCAGAGCGTTCACGACCAGATGCACAAGGATCTCCGCCGCGCGCGGGCGTCCAGCCTGTCTTTGGTGCCGACGACCACCGGCTCGGCAACCGCGATTGCGCTGATCTTCCCCGAACTGAAAGGCAAGCTCGATGGTCATGCTGTGCGCGTGCCATTGCTCAACGCCTCGATCACCGACTGTGTTTTCGAGATGCAGCGTCCAACGACGGTTGACGAGGTCAATGGCCTGCTCAAGGCGGCAGCGGAAGGAACACTCAAGGGAATCCTCGGCTACGAAACGCGGCCGCTGGTATCGATGGATTACTGCGGCGACCCGCGCTCGTCTATCGTGGATGCCGCGCACACCCTGGTGATCAATGGCACGATGGTCAAGATCTACGCCTGGTATGACAATGAATGGGGCTACGCCAATCGCTATGTGGAACTGGCACGCAAGCTTGCTGCTTCGTTGTAAGCAGGTCCAATGGATTCCATGCTGATCGTTGCCGTTGCCGCCTGGCAGGCCATGACCCCTGCGCAGTGGCAATTCGACGAAGGGCGGCGATGAGCGATCCATCCGCAGCCAAGACGAGGGCGGCGCGCCCCGGTCTCCGCAACTACGTTCTGGTTACCGGCGCCTACTGGGCGGATACCGTGACTGACGGCGCTACCCGCATGCTGGTGTTGTTTTACTTCTATAACCTCGGCTACACGCCGCTGGCGGTGGCGTCACTGTTCATTTTCTACGAAGTCTTCGGCATCCTGACCAACCTCTTTGGCGGCTACATCGGCGCCCGCTTCGGGCTCAAGACGACGCTCTTCATTGGACTTGGTACGCAACTCGTTGCATTGTCGATGCTCGCATTTGCACCGCAGGGCTGGATTGTTGTCGCTTACGTCATGGTTTCTCAGGCCCTGAGCGGGATCGCCAAGGACATGACCAAGATGAGTTCGAAGAGCGCGGTGAAGCTCATCGTTCCCGAGGATGCTTCGGCGACGCTATACCGCTGGGTCGCCATCCTGACCGGATCGAAGAATGCACTCAAGGGTGTCGGCTTTTTCCTCGGCGGCCTGTTGTTGACGCTCTTTGATTTCCAGACTGCGCTCAAGTTTCTCGTCGTGCTGGTCGGGGCCACGCTGATCCTCGCTGCCATGCTGATGCGCGGTGGTCTCGGGCAAGCCAACAAGAAGGCAAAATTTGCCCAGATGTTCTCCCGCAATGGCGCGGTGAACAAGCTCGCCGCGGCGCGCATCTTCCTCTTCGGTGCGCGTGATGTCTGGTTTGTTGTTGGCCTGCCGGTCTTTCTGTCGAGCGTGCTTGGCTGGACCTTCTGGCAGACGGGCGGGTTTCTTGCTGTCTGGGTGATCGGTTATGGCATCGTGCAGGCGGCGACGCCTGGCTTGTTGCGTAGCCGCGTCGAGGAACACCATGAACCGGATGGACGGACCGCGACCATGCTTGCCTTTGCGCTCGCAGCGCTGCCCGCCGGCATCGCTCTGGGTTTGAGCGCGGGCATGGCGCCGGGTACTGTCGTGGTCGTAGGGTTGATCACCTTCGGAGTGGTATTTGCACTGAATTCGGCGGTTCACTCCTATCTGATCCTGGCTTACACCGATAGCGACAAAGTAGCGATGAACGTTGGCTTCTACTATATGGCCAACGCCGCCGGTCGTCTGGCCGGTACGGTCTTGTCAGGTGCGCTCTACCAGTGGGGCCTTCAGAGCGGACCGAACAACGGCCTCGTCGCCTGTCTATGGGCGTCTTCGGCCTTTGTCCTGGTCGCCGGCCTGCTGTCGCTGCTTTTGCCGCGCAACGTCGGCCCGCGCAGCAAGCCAATCAAACTGGACGACCTGGGTGACTAGGTCTCTTCGATTGGATTCTCGACAGGACAGGGCGATGAGCGCGGTAACCAAAAAACTCTCATTTCTGGACCGCTATCTGACGGTATGGATCTTCGCCGCTATGGCATTGGGCATTGGTCTTGGCTATTTCGTGCCGGGCACCGAGGCTTTCATCAACCAATTTCAGGTCGGGACAACCAATATCCCGATTGCGCTCGGCCTGATCCTGATGATGTACCCGCCCTTCGCCAAGTTGCGCTATGAGGAATTGCACGACGTCTTCAAAGACAAGAAAGTGCTCGGATTGTCATTGGTGCAAAACTGGATCATCGGGCCAATCCTGATGTTCGCGCTGGCGATCATTTTCCTGCCGGACAAGCCCGAATACATGGTCGGCCTGATCCTGATCGGTCTGGCCCGCTGCATCGCCATGGTCATCGTCTGGAATGAGATCGCCAAGGGTTCGACCGAATACGCAGCCGGTCTGGTCGCCTTCAACTCGATTTTCCAGGTACTGTTTTTCAGCGTTTATGCCTGGTTCTTCGTCACCGTTCTGCCGCCGATGTTTGGGCTGAGCGGCATGGTGGTTGATATTTCGATTGGCCAGATCGCCGAAAGCGTCTTCATCTACCTGGGTATTCCCTGCGTCGCCGGCATCCTGACCCGCGTCATCATGCTGCGCTACGTCAGCAAGGAGTGGTATCACACGCATTTCGTGCCGAAAATCGGTCCGATCACGCTGGTTGCGCAGCTGTTCACCATCGTTGTCATGTTCAGCCTCAAGGGACAGCTGATCGTCACCATTCCGCTCAATGTCGTGCGTATCGCCATTCCGCTGCTG
>JBFZCS010000265.1:0-5254 GCA_041307825.1 Azonexaceae bacterium | reverse complement strand
CTGCCAAGCCGAAATCCCTGGATGGCCAGCGGTTCCGCCAAAAGCTTTACGTCAGCCAGCTGCTCGGCGGGCAAACATCAAGTTCCCAGTAGTGGAAAAGTGCCTAGCTTAGCGGTGGCGCCCGCCACTGCGATGCATTTGCGGTCCACCCGGTTTTTGGGGTGAATTCCGGTTCGGCGTCTTGCCCGGCTGTTGCGGCCTGCGCGGGCCGCGCGGTGGCTCCGCCGGGCGCGGCGCAGCGTGGGCGGACGGCTCGAAGCCGGGGATGACAACGCGCTCGAGATTGCGCTTAATCAGTTTCTCGATGTCGCGCATGAAGGCGCGTTCGTCGTGGCTGACCAGCGAGAGCGCCTCGCCTTCGAGGCCGGCGCGGCCGGTACGGCCGATGCGGTGCACGTAGTCTTCGGCGATGTTGGGAATCTCGTAATTGATGACATGCGGCAGCGAATCGATATCGATGCCGCGTGCGGCGATGTCGGTGGCGACCAGCGCCACCAGCTTGCCGTCCTTGAACTCAGTCAGCGCGCGCGTGCGGGCGCCCTGCGACTTGTTGCCGTGCAGCGCCGCCGACTTGATGCCGGCCTTTTCAAGGTGGCGCGACAGCGCATCGGCGCCATGCTTGGTGCGGGTAAATATCAGCACCTGATTGAGGCTGCGCGTTTCGAACAGGTGCAGCAGCAGGTCTTTCTTCTGCTCGCGGTTGGTTTCGATGACACGCTGGGTCACCGTTTCGGCGGCGGTGTTGCGTGGCGCGACGTCGACCGATACCGGCTGGTGCAGCAGGCCGGCGGCGAGTTCGCGGATGTCCGGCGAAAAGGTGGCGGAGAACATCAGGTTCTGCCGCTGTTTCGGCAGCAGCGCGATGATCTTTCGGATATCGCGGATGAAGCCCATGTCGAGCATGCGGTCGGCTTCGTCGAGGACCAGAATCTCGATGGCGCCGAGGTCGACCGTGCGCTGCTGCACGTGGTCGAGCAGCCGCCCCGGCGTCGCGACCAGGATATCGACGCCGCGGCGCAGGCTGGCGATCTGCGGGTTGATGCCGACGCCGCCGAATACCGCCAGCGAATTGATCGGCAGGTGCTTGCCGTAAGTACTGACGCTCACCTCGACCTGGATGGCGAGTTCGCGCGTCGGTACCAGGACCAGCACCCGCGGACGCCTGGAGGCGCGGGTATTGGGGCCGCTGGCCAGACGATGCAGGATGGGAAGCGTGAAGCCGGCAGTCTTGCCGGTGCCGGTCTGCGCCGTGGCCATCAGATCCTGGCCGGTCATCACGGCGGGAATGGCCTTTTGCTGGATCGGCGTCGGCGTGTCGTACCCCTGCTCGCTGATGGCGCGCAGTAGTTCGGCCCTGAGGCCGAGGTCGGTGAATTGCATGGGAGCTCCGGGCGGCATCCGGTCGAACCAGACGCCGCGATTAAATCAGATGAGAGAGAGGCCGCGTTCGAGATCGGCCTGAAGATCCTCCACCGCTTCGAGGCCAACTGCAATGCGCAGCAAGCCTTCGCTGATGCCGGCCGCGGCCCGGGCTTCGGGGGTAATGCGGCCATGCGTGGTGGAGGCGGGATGGGTGATGGTGGTCTTGGTGTCGCCGAGGTTGGCGGTGATCGACAACAGCCGGCAATGATCGACGACCTGCCAGGCTTGTTCGCGGGCGCCCTTGACTTCGAAAGAGACGATGGCGCCACCGCCCTTCTGCTGTCTTTGCGCCAGTTCGTACTGCGGATGCGACGGCAGCCCGGGGTAGAAGACGCGCGCCACCTTGGAATGCGCTTCGAGCCAGGTGGCCAGCCGCAAGGCATTGGCCGATTGGGCATCGACGCGGATCTTCAGCGTTTCCAGGCCTTTGAGCAGCACCCAGGCGTTGAAGGCGGAAAGCGTCGGACCGGCCGTGCGCAGGTATTTGAAGATCTCCTCGGTCAGCCTCTTCGGGCCGCAGACGGCGCCGCCGAGCACCCGGCCCTGGCCGTCGAGGAATTTGGTCGCCGAATGGACGACCAGATCAGCGCCCAGTTCGAGCGGGCGTTGCAGGATGGGCGTGCAGAAACAGTTATCGACGGCGACCAGGATGCCATGAGCGTGGGCGGTTGCGGTCAACGCCCGAATATCGGCGATTTCCGTCAGCGGATTGGACGGCGTTTCGAGGAAGAACAGTTTGGTTTCCGGACGGATCGCCGCCGCCCACGCGGCCGGATCAGTCTGCGACACGAAGCTGGTGGTGATGCCGGTGCGCGCCAGGATGTTCGAGAAAAGCTGGACGGTCGCCCCGAATAGTCCGGTCGAGGCCACAATGTGGTCGCCGTTCTTCAGGTGGGCGAGGACCAGGGCCATGATCGCCGCCATGCCGCTCGCCGTGGCGACGCAGTCCTCGGCGCCCTCGAGCGCGGCGAGGCGTTCCTCGAACATGGTCACCGTCGGATTGGAGAAACGGGCGTAGACGTTGCCCTCTTCCTCGCCGGAAAAACGCCTGGCCGCCTGCGCAGCGCTCTTGAAAACGAAGCTGGAAGTCAGGTAAAGCGCTTCCGAATGCTCGCCGAACTGGCTGCGCTCCTGGCCTGCACGAACCGCCAGTGTCTCCGGGCGATAATTCGGTGCCTCGGACATCAGTCGCGCCCTTCCGAGGCCAGTTGCAGCACCAGTTGCTGTGCTGCCTGGCCATCGCCATCATCGTCGTTTGCCGCCCCCTTGCCGCCCCGGTTGCCTTCGACGGCGTCGAGGTAATACTCGTCGATGTCGCCGGTAATGTAGCAACCGTCAAAACAGGACGCATCAAACACCGTCAGGTCGGCACGGATGTTGGTTATCGACTGCTTGAGCGCCTCGAGATCCTGATAGACCAGCGCATCGGCGCCGATCTCGCGGGCAATGCCGTCATCGGTGCGGCCGGTGGCGATCAGTTCGGCGCGCGTCGGCATGTCGATGCCATAGACGTTCGGGTAGCGCACCGGCGGCGCCGCCGAGGCAAAGTAGACCTTCACCGCACCGGCTGCCCGCGCCATCTCGACAATCTCGCGACTGGTCGTGCCGCGCACGATGGAGTCATCGACCAGCAGCACGCGCTTGCCCTTGAATTCCTGGCCGACGGTATTGAGCTTCTGGCGCACCGACTTCTTGCGCATCGACTGGCCGGGCATGATGAAGGTGCGGCCAACGTAGCGGTTCTTGACGAAGCCTTCGCGGAACGGGATGCCGAGAACTTGCGCCAGCTGCATCGCCGAGGGGCGGCTGGAGTCGGGAATCGGAATGACGACGTCGATCTCGTCGACCGGAATGGTCTTCCTGACTTTCTCGGAAAGCAGCTCGCCCATCGCCAGGCGCGCTTCATAGACCGAGACGCCATCGATCACCGAATCCGGCCGCGCCAGATAGACATATTCGAAGATGCACGGCGCGTAGGTCGGCTGCTGCGCGCACTGACGGCTGTAGAGCTGGTGGTTGAGGTCGAAGAATACCGCTTCGCCCGGCTCGATGTCGCGCACCATCTGGAAGCCCAGCGTATCGAGCGCCACCGACTCGGACGCCACGAGGTATTCGGTGCCTTCTTCGGTCTCGTTCTGGCCATAGACCAGCGGCCGGATGCCGTAAGGGTCGCGGAAGGCGAGCAGCCCGTAGCCGGCGATCAGTGCGACCACGGCATAGGCGCCCCGGCAGCGGCGATGGACGCCGGCCACCGCCTGGAAGATGCTATCGACGTCGAGTTCGTAGCCATGGGCAGCCGACTGCAACTCATGCGCCAGCACGTTGAGCAGGACTTCAGAATCGGAATTGGTGTTGATGTGGCGCCGGTCGAGGCGGAACATCTCGCCCTGCAGTTGCTCGGCATTGGTCAGGTTGCCGTTGTGACCGAGTACGATGCCGAACGGAGAATTGACGTAGAAAGGTTGCGCCTCGGCAAAGTTATAGGCCGATCCCGCCGTCGGATAGCGCACATGGCCGATTCCCCAATTACCCTCCAGGGCGCGCATGTTGCGAGTGCGAAAAACGTCGCGCACCAGACCCGGGCCCTTGTGCAGGTTGAAGCGGTTGCCTTCCGCCGTAGCGATACCCGCCGCGTCCTGGCCGCGATGCTGCAGCACCATCAGGCCGTCGTAGAGCAGCTGGTTGACCGGCGATGTCGCCATTACACCAAGAATCCCGCACATAGTTCTATCCCGCCTAACTAAATCGAATTCGTTTTGCCAGATCGTCCGGCAGCCAGGGCTTGGCCACCAGCACTGCCGTTTCGAGCGGCTGCGCCAGGGTTGCCTGCTTCCACCACGGCTGCTGCGGGGCCGATGTCAGGCCGCCCGCGGCGACCAGCGCCATGACCACCACAACACCGCGCGCCAGCCCGAAAAACATGCCGAGCAGGCGATCCGACAGGCTTAGCCCCAATGCCTTCACCATACTATGTACCGCCAGCCGCAGCAGCGACATGACCACCAGAACGCCGACAAAAACCAGCGCGCAACCGGCAAGCGCGCGAATCGCCGGATCGGCGATCCCGGCGAACAGGAATTGCCCGGTCGGCGCGCCGAATTCCAGCGCCGCCATGATAGCCAGCACCCACGCGGCCAGCGCGATCAACTCACTCACCACCCCCCGCCACAAACCGAGCACCAGAGACAAGAGCACGATACCGATCACCGCGTAATCGAAAACCGCCATCACTTGCCTGAAATCACGCCGGAAACCCCAACCTGCTTCATCTTTTCGAGCGCCTTCTCGGCCGCTTCGCGATTCCCGAACGGCCCGGCGCGGACCCGTGTCTTCTTGCCCCCCGGCGTATCGAGGGCTTCGACATAGGTCTTGACATTCTTCTCTGCCAGCTTGGCCCGGAGATTCCGGACGTTTTCCTCGTTGGCGAACGCGCCGATCAGGATCACGAATTCGCCCGACTTCGCCGGCGCGGCATCGGGCGTCGCGCCCTGCCCGGCGAGGATGGCGGCCGCCCGCCTGGCCTCGGCCGTCGCTTCGGCGGCCACCGACTTTTCCGTTGCCTTTTCCGGAGATTTTTCCGGCTTGGGCGCCGTCTTTTCAGACCCCTTGACAGGCGGTTTCTCGGCCGGCTTATCCTTGGGCAGCTCGACGACCTTTGCCGTCGGAGCAACCGGCTCCGCCGCCGGGGCGCTTTCCACAGGCACCGGCACCTTGCTGTCGGCCGGTGGCTCCGTTGCCTTCGGCGCGACTTTCTCGACCGGCGTTACCGCAAATTTCGGTGCGAACGGCTTTTCGTCCTGCCCCGGAATGCGAATTTCAACTTCGTCGACCA
>JBFZCS010000264.1:0-6058 GCA_041307825.1 Azonexaceae bacterium | reverse complement strand
ACCGGCGTCGGCCGGGTGATTTCCGGCAGCATTGAGCCAAGGCGGACGTTCAGCCCAGTCTGGCGCAGGATGGCGGCGATCTGCGCGACGTTCTGCAAGTAGAACAGGTTGCGCGTGTGGTTTTCCTGAATCAGCAGCAGGTTGCGGGATTCCGGGCAGATCTTCTCGATGGCGACCATCGATGCCTGCACGCAAAGCGGCAGAAAGGCGGCGTTCAGATTGTTGAAGCCGCCGGGAAACAGGTTGGTGTCGACCGGCGCCAGCTTGAAGCCGGAATTGCGCAGGTCGCACGACGAATAGAACGGTGGCGTGTGCTCCTGCCACTGGGCGCGCAGCCATTGCTCGATCTGCGTGCTGCTGTCTAGGAAGCGGCGCTCGAGTTCGAGCAGGGGGCCGGTGAGGGCGGTCGTCAGGTGGGGAACCATGGCTATCTTCGTGCCTTTGTAGCGCGTAATTACTATGGGAATGTTACACCGCAGCGCACAAAAATGGGGCGGGCTTTCGCGGTCAACCCGTTGAAAACAGGTAAAATCCTGCCCTTCGTTTTACCGCTTTACATCAGATCGGAATTGCCGTGCTCGTCGCCGCCAACATCACCATGCAGTTCGGGGCCAAGCCCCTGTTCGAGAACGTCAACGTCAAGTTCGGCGAAGGCTTCCGCTACGGCCTGATCGGCGCCAACGGGGCCGGCAAGTCGACCTTCATGAAGATTCTGTGCGGCGCGCTGGAGCCGTCGGCCGGCAACGTTTCGAAGGAAAAACACGAGCGCATGGCTTACCTGCGTCAGGATCAGTTCGCCTTCGAAGACATGCGCGTGCTCGATGTCGTACTCATGGGCCACGAGGAAATGTGGGCTTGCATGCAGGAACGCGACGCCATCTACGCCAATCCCGAGGCGACCGAAGACGATTACATGAAGGCGGCTGACCTCGAGCACCATTTCGCGGAATACGACGGCTATACCGCCGAATCGCGCGCCGGCGAACTGCTGCTCGGTGTCGGCATCCCGACCGCCCAGCACGACGGCCCGATGCGCGAAGTGGCCCCGGGCTGGAAGCTGCGCGTCCTGCTCTGCCAGGCGCTGTTCGCCAACCCGGACATCCTGCTTCTGGACGAGCCGACCAACAACCTCGACATCAATACCATCCGCTGGCTGGAAGACATGCTGAACAACCGCGAGTCGACGATGATCATCATCTCGCACGACCGCCACTTTCTGAACCAGGTCTGTACTCACATGGCCGACCTCGACTACGGCAAGATCACCACCTATGCCGGCAACTACGACGACTTCATGGAAGCCTCGACGCAGGCCCGCGAGCGCCAGTCCAACGCCAATGCCAAGGCCAAGGAACGTATCGCCGAACTGCAGACCTTCGTCCGCCGCTTCTCGGCCAATGCCTCGAAGGCCAAGCAGGCGACCAGCCGGATGAAGCTGATCGACAAGCTGAAGCCGGAAGACGTCAAGCCGTCGTCGCGCCAATATCCGTGGATCCGCTTCGATTACGACGAGAAGGAAAAGCTGCACCGGCAGGCGGTCGAGGTCGACAACATCTCCTTCGCCTACGAGGGTTCCGAGCGCAAGATTTTCAACAACCTGAGCTTCACCATCAACGCTGGCGAACGCATTGCGGTGATCGGCGAAAACGGCGTCGGCAAGACGACGCTGCTCAAGTTGCTGATGAACGAAGTGCAGCCGCAGTTCGGCGAAATCCGCTGGGCCGAGAAAGCCAAGCCGGGTTACTACTCGCAGGATCACTCGGCGCTGTTCCAGTCCGAAACCAGCCTGACCGACTGGATTTCCGAGTACGTTCGCGCCGGCGGTTACGAAGGCGGCGACGTCGAGACGCTGATCCGCGGTACGCTCGGCCGCCTGCTTTTCTCCGGCGACGAGGTCAAGAAGCCGGTCAACGTCATTTCCGGCGGCGAACAGGGCCGCATGCTGTTCGGCAAGCTGATGCTGCTCCATTCGAACGTGCTGATCATGGACGAGCCAACCAACCACCTCGACATGGAGTCGATCGAATCCCTGAACACCGGACTGGAAAAATTCCCCGGCACGCTGGTCTTCGTCTCGCACGACCGGGAATTCGTTTCCTCGCTGGCGACCCGTATTTTCGAGGTCAAGGGAGACGGCAAGATCGTCGATTACCTCGGCGGCTACGAGGATTACCTCGCCAGCCAGGGCGTCGATTAAGCGCCAGCGGTTTTTGGCTGTTTTCCCGGGTCGACCGCAGCAAAAAGCCGAAGGTGCGTGCCTTCGGCTTTTTGTTGGGTGATTGATACGGAGTGACTCAGTTCGACTCGTAAGAGCCGTTCGGTTCCCACCGTCGGGGCGGTCAGCCATCCTCGGCAAAGCCGCTTCTCGCGGGCGTTCCTTCCTCCCCGGCTTGTTGGCGACTGCCAACTTTCATTTCTTAAAAGCTCTGACAGCGATTCTATTCAGGACTTGCGAAGTCGCCCGGACATCCTCAAGCCATCGCGGATGTTCAACCCCATCAGTCCCAGATTGGTGGCCCCAGCCAAGAACTCCAATCCCTGAACCAGATAGAACATCGTGTCGAATGTTCCCGCTGCCGCCCATCGATTCAGAAAAATCGCACAGGGAACAAGGATCATCACCCCATTGGCAGCGATGAAGGGCATTCGCTTCTTCTTTGCTGCAACGAGTCGCCCCTGACGAGACTTCGACAAAATGAATCCACTGACACCCGTCGCCGCAATGGCGGGTATCAAAAGGACGAGTCCAGGCATCACTATCAGGGCTTTTACCGTCACGATGGTTTCCGTCGAACCCAAAAGCTCGGCAAATAGAGAGGCGCTGAAGAAACTGGCAATAGTCAGCGTCGCCAGCAAGCCGGCAAGAAAATGGACTCGTTGCGTCATCACTTGTGCTCCGGTTCGCTCGCTCATTACGGGCCAACACAAAGGTTGGGCACGGTTAAACGACTGAAGAGGTGCGGCGAAGCAACGGCAGACGATGGGTACTGCTCCAGTGCGCTCTGGAAATCCGGGTGATTGAATGCCGCCCGAAAATGCGCCACCGACTCCCAGATGGCGTAGTTGAGAAACACCGTGCTGCCGGCAATGCCGCGATGCAACTGAGTGGAAATGTAACCGGGCTGTTGCTTCATCCAGTTTGCGTCGTTTTCCCAAGCCTTGAGCAAGGCAGGAATGTCGGGTTCAGCGACCTCAAACACATTGACCAGAACGACCGGTGAAACATCCGCGGATAGTTGCTGAAAGATTGGCACATTTTGATCAAGCGGGCGCAGTTCGAGCATTGGATGACTCCTTCTGATTGACGTTGAAGATCAGGGCGCATTGACCGACGAGAGATGGCGCTCCAGGGCTGCCAGGACATGCTTCGCGGACTGTAATTCAGGCAGAGGCAGTCCTTGCCCCAGCGATCTTGCCCATACTCGTTGCAACGCCATTGCATCGTCAAAGGCCACTTGACCTTCAACTGACAGCGCATGGAGAGGGGAGCGTTGGTGTCGAGGATTGGGATGCAATTCGATCAGCCCCTCAGCCACAGCGAGGTTCAACTGCTTCTGCACACCCTGTCGAGTGACCCCCATCGCCGCAGCGATTTGGGGCGCAGTTTGTGGTTCTCCGGCCAAGGCGATGGCACCCAATACCTGCCAACGCGCACTCGTCAGACCGAGCGGCTGAACCAACCGGTCTCCCTGTTCCAATAGCCGTGCATTGAGCCGAAAGACGCTGAGGATGATCTCCGTCACCGTATCGATGTCCTTCGTGTTCTTCGCCAAGGCAAGTGCCCTCTCCAGAAAATAGTGAAGACCGACTAATTGACAACCAGTTTACTATACGACAACCGGTTGTCAATTAGTTGTCTTGTATAGCTTCATGCTTCGAGGAAAATAGACCGATTCAATCTCACGACGACCGCTCTGGCCGAGTTTCGCGAGCTCAGCCCACTATCGCAGAGGTTTGCTGTCTGGGGTGTTGCTGACGTTCAATCTTTGGAATTTGGTGATAACCGAATGACGGCAGTTGGCCGAACTGAGAAGTCGATACTCCCGAATGATGCCTGTGCAGCCTACCTGCCTATTGCGGCATTCCACCCGCCGCCAAGGTCCGGATAATCCGCACGCAATCGACGTCCGACTGGTGGTAGGCGGATTTCACGTACTCGATGTAGGCCTTCTCTTCTGAATTCGGATTGCTGGCGAAGGTGGTGGTATAGGCGAAGCGCAGAAAGAGGTAGGTAGGTTGCGGTTCTTCGATGGTGATGGTGAGGCTGCCGCCGGCGTGTTGCTCGCTGGGTACGATGTCGAAGCGCACCCAGTGCCTGTCGGCGAAGGTCACCCTGTCCATGATGACGGCGGGGCCGAAATCGAGTTCACGCAACAGGCTTTCTTCGTTGCGTTCGAGGATGGTGCAGGTTTCAAGGCCGGGCAGGAACGGGACGGCATTTTCGACGCGATGAAGGAGTCCGGCCCAGAGCTCCTCGCGCGAGAGCGAGGCGATCAGAGGGTTTTCGGGATCGTTGATGGCGATCAGGTGTTCGAATTTCATGGCCGAATGTTAGCATTCCGGCCATGCAACTAGAACGAATCCTCCAAAAGCACGGGTTCGGCACACGCAAGGCGTGTCGATCAATGATCCGGCACGAAAGAGTCGCCATCGACGGTACAGTGTGCGCCGATCCTTTTGCGGAAATCGTCACCGACGGTCTGGTGTTTACGGTCGATGGGGTCGACTGGCCCTATGCCGAGTTCGCCTGGCTGATGCTGCACAAGCCGGCCGGCTACGAGTGCTCGCGCAAGCCGCTGCATCATCCGGGCGTGCTGAGCCTGTTGCCGCTCCAGTTGCGCGAACGCGACGTGCAGCCGATCGGGCGGCTCGACGAAGATACCACCGGCCTGCTGCTGATTACCGACGACGGCCAGCTGAACCATGCGCTGTCTTCGGCCAAGCGCAAGGTGCCCAAGGTTTATCTTGCGACGACCAGACACCCTGTCGATCAGGCCCAGGTCGACCGGTTGCTGGCCGGCGTGCTGTTGAATGACGAACCGGCGCCGGCTGCGGCGGCGGCCTGTGCGATCGTCGGCGAAAATGTGCTGCGTCTGACGCTGACCGGCGGCAAGTACCATCAGGTCAAGCGCATGGTCGCGGCGGCGGGAAATCGTGTCGACGCCCTGCAGCGCGAGGCGATCGGCGACCTTTCACTGCCCGACGACCTCAAGCCCGGCGAATGGCGCTGGCTGTCTGCGGTCGACCTGCAAAAACTGGGATATTCCGGATGACCCTGACCGAAATGCGCTACATCGTCGCGCTCGCCCGCGAACGTCACTTCGGCAAGGCTGCCGCCGCCTGCCATGTCAGCCAGCCAACGCTGTCGGTGGCGCTGAAGAAGGTCGAGGGACAGCTTGGCGCCGCGCTGTTCGAACGAACGGCAGCGGATGTCCGCATCACCGCCATCGGCGAGCGTATCGTAGCCCAGGCGCGGCGGGTACTGGAAGAAGCGGTCCGGCTCGAGGAAATTGCCGGTTCGGGCGGCGATCCGATGAGCGGCCCGCTGCGCGTCGGTGTCATCTACACCATTGCCCCCTACCTTCTGCCACAGCTGATTCCCGCCCTGCATCGGCATGCGCCGGCGATGCCGCTATTCCTCAAGGAAGACTTCACGGCCAACCTGATCCCGGCGCTCAAGGCCGGCGAGCTGGACGTGATCGTCATCGCGCTGCCTTTTGCCGAGCCGGGTCTGGTGGCGCAACCGGTCTATCAGGAACCGTTCCGTGTCGTCGTTCCGGCCGGACACCCCTGGATGGCACGAAGCGAAGTCGATCCTGACGAACTCGAAGGAGAGAACCTGCTCCTGCTTGGTCAGGGCAACTGTTTTCGTGATCAGGTACTCGAATCCTGCCCCCGGCTGACCGGGCCCGATGCACTCGAACATTCGCTCGAAGGTAGTTCGCTGGAAACGATCCGCTACATGGTGGCGAGCGGGGCGGGGGTGGCGGTGATGCCGAGTACCGCCGCCGATCCGTTGATCGACCGGGAGCCGATGGTCAAGGTCTTGCCGTTTTCA
>JBFZCS010000263.1:0-3676 GCA_041307825.1 Azonexaceae bacterium | reverse complement strand
CGACCGCCTGCGAGGCAAAACAACGCTGCGCGAAATCCTCGAAGTCGCCAACTGCTTCGAGGACAGCGCACGCGATTATTATACCAGCCTGATCCCGAAAGTCAGCAAGCGCATCAGCTATCTGGTCGAGGAACTGGCGGCGGAAGAGCAGGAACATTTTGACCTGATCGCCAAACTCGCCGAACGCGCCGATATTGCCGAGCAGATCAAGGTCGAGATCGAGCGTACGGCCAGCGACAGCAAGTTTTCCGACTGCCTGCACCTGCCGAACCTGGGCGAGAATCCTGACGACCAGAGCGTGCTGCAATACGCCATGGGCCGCGAACACGCCGCCATGCAACACTATGGCGAACTTGCCAATACCACGCCCGAAGGTCCGATCCGCGACCTGTTCTTCTACCTCGCCAGCGAGGAAACCAAGCACAAGCTGGAACTGGAAAAGCTCTACTACGAAACCGTCCACCGCGGCGGCGGCGTCTAGGACAGGTTCCCGCCAACCGGCGCCGCCCGGTCAGCAGCGCGCGCGACGACTACTATCCGGAATTCTTCCGCCCGCCGGCATCGGGGGTAGCGAAGAGGAGCAGCCCCAGGGCAATCAGGGCCAGAGGCCACCATTTGCGCAACAGGGCGACGAGGTCGAATTCGATCCATTCGAGATTGACCGCCAGCGCGATGGCCCCGATGACGATCAGCGCGACTGAGATGAAATTGCCCTTCATGGTTTTTCCCCTTTTTCGGCGGTCGACCGCGCCCCGCAGGAAGTACCCATGGGGTGCAACCGTCTGACGCTCATGCCCGCCGTACGCCGACCACGCCTTCGACCTCGTGGATCAGCGTCACGGTACGCTGCAGTTGCGGCAGATTGGCGATCTCGACGGTGAAGCTCATGTGCGCCTTGCCCTGTTTCGACTGGGTATTGACGCCGACGACGTTGAGCTTCTCGCGGGTGAAGATTTCCGAGATATCGCGCAGCAGCCCCTGACGGTCGTGGGCATCGACGACGATATCGGTGGCGAAAACACCCGTGGTGCGCAGCCCCCAGTCGGTCTCGATGACGCGCTCCGGATGCAGTGCGGCGAGATGGGTGAAGTTCGGGCAATCCATGCGGTGGATCGAGACCCCCTTGCCGCGCGTGACGAAACCCTGGATTTCATCCGGCGGCGCCGGCTTGCAGCAACGCGCCAGTTGCGTCAGCAGATTGTCGACGCCGACGATCAGGATGCCTTGGTTGCCCGCCACCGGCTTGCTCGGCCGCGTCTGCACTTCGTCCGGCAACAGGGTTTCGGCCAGCAGGTCGCCGCCGCGCGCGACGAGCTGGAACTGGCGCAGGTTCATTTCGCCGCGCGCCGCCGCAATGTAGAGGTCGTCGGCGCGCGAGAAACCGAGCTTGTGGGCAAGCCCTTCAAGATTGGCGCTGGTCTGCCCGAGGCGCTGCAGTTCCTTGCCGACGATGGACCGCCCTTCGGTCAGCGTTTCCTCGAGCGCGAGATTCGAGAACCAGGCGCGCACCTTGACCCGCGCACTCTTGGTGTGGATGTAGCCGAGCGAAGGGTTCAGCCAGTCGCGCGACGGCCCGCCCTGTTTGGCGGTGATGATCTCGACCCGTTGCCCGGTTTCCAGCGGCGTGTTGAGCGTGACCAGTTGCCCGTTAACCTTGGCGCCGCGGCAGCGATGGCCGAGGTCGGTATGCACGCGGTAGGCGAAGTCGACCGCCGTCGCCCCCTGCGGCAGATCGACCACCTTGCCCTGCGGCGTGATGACGTAGAGCGTCTCGTCGAGCGCCGCCTGCTTGTAATGACTGATCCAGTCGGAGCTGTCGGCGACTTCGTCCTTCCAGGTCAGCAACTGACGCAGCCAGGCGATCTTTTCGTCGTACTCGTCCTCGTGGCTCCGCTTGATGCCTTCCTTGTAGCGCCAGTGCGCGGCGACGCCCAGTTCGGCGTGCTTGTGCATGTCCGAGGTGCGGATCTGGATTTCCAGGCTGCGCCCGTCCGGGCAGCGCACCGCCGTGTGCAGCGAGCGGTAGTAGTTGCCCTTGGGATTGGAGATGTAATCGTCGAACTCCCGGGGGATCGGCGACCACAGGTTGTGCACGATGCCGAGCGCCGTATAGCAGTCCTTGAGGTCGTCGACGATGATGCGCAGGGCGCGGATGTCGTAGACTTCCGAGAACTCGACATCCTTCTTCCGCATCTTGCTCCAGATGCTGTAGATGTGTTTCGGCCGCCCGTAAACCTCGGCGTGATGGACACCGACCGCCGCCAGTTCCGCGCGCACGCTGGCGACGGCATCGCTGATGAACTGTTCGCGCTCGCTGCGCTTCTCGTCGAGCATCCCGGCGATTCTCTTGTAGACGTCCGGGTGCAGGAAACGGAAGGAGAGGTCTTCCAGTTCCCACTTCAGTTCCCAGACGCCGAGGCGGTTGGCCAGCGGCGAGTAGAGTTCGAGCGTCTCGCGCGCCACCTGGACGCGCAGATCGTCCTGATGCGCCGCGTAGTAGCGCAGCGTCTGGGTGCGGCTGGCGAGGCGCAACAGCACGACGCGGATGTCCTCGACCATGGCCAGCAGCATCTTGCGCAGTACCTCGACCTGCGCCTTGACCTCGGCCGGATTCCCATCGCCGGCCTCGAGATTGGCGGCGAGGAAGCCCTTGGTGATCGGCCGCAGCTTGTGCAGGCGCGAAATGCCGTTGACCAGATCGGCTACCGGCTTGCCGAACCGCTCCTCGATCCGTGTGATGCCGTGTTCGTCGTGGGCCGGCACCGCGAAGAGCACCGCCGCCATGCGCGAATAGGCATCCAGTTTCAGCCCGGCGACGATCACCCCCATGCCCAGCGCGTGCGCCCAGATGCGCTCGCCGCTGCCGAGCAGGGCCTCGCCATAGGCCTCCAGCGCATAATCGGCAGCCCCCTTCAGACTGGCGACCTCTTTCGCGCCAAGACCTTCGGCGAGGGTATTGAAGGACTGATCGGAATCGCTCTGGGCGGCGACGGAATGGACGACGGAAACCATGGCCGTAATTATACCTTCCGGGCGGTCGCCCCTCACTGAGGCATAATTGTCCCCCATGCCCGAGCAAAAAAGACATTTCTTCAGCAACCCCTATCTGCTGCTGACGCTGACCGCGCTCTTCTGGTCGGGCAACATGGTGCTCGGCCGCGGCATCCGCGCCGACGTGCCGCCGCTGGCGCTGGCTTTCTGGCGCTGGGCGATCGCCTTCGCGCTGGTTCTGCCGCTTGCCGCGCCGCATTTCCGCAGTCAGTGGCCGCTGCTCGCGCAGGGCTGGAAACCGGTGCTGTTCCTCGGCCTGCTCGGCGTCGGCGGCTACAACACCTTCGCCTACATCGCGCTGCAATACACCTCGGCGACCAACGCGGTGCTGCTCAACTCCTTCATCCCGGTCGCCACCATCGCCATTTCCTGGGGCTTTCTCGGCAAGCATCTGCGCCGCCTCGAAGGCCTCGGCGTCGTCATCTCGCTGTGCGGCGCACTGACCATCGTCGCCCGTGGCGATCCGGCCGTCCTCGCCCACCTCAACCTGAACCTCGGCGATGCCTGGATGCTCCTCGCCGTCTTGGTCTGGGCCGTCTACACCGTCGGCCTCGCCTGGCGCCCGGCCGGCGTGCATCCGATGCTGATGCTCGCCGCGATGACCGCGGTCGGCCTCGCCGCCCTG
>JBFZCS010000262.1:0-3863 GCA_041307825.1 Azonexaceae bacterium | reverse complement strand
GCAGCGATCCATCCGGCAGTACCAGCACGTCCGCCGGCCGTCCCCAGGCGGCCTCGCCTTGTAGCCAGCCCGTCGCAAAAGGCTCATACGAGACGGCGCGATTGCCGTTCAGCCGTACCAGCGTAACCCGGTAGCCGGATTTCTTCGAACGGTTCCACGAGCCGTGTTCGGCGATGAATATTTGGCCGCGATAACCCGCCGGGAACTGCTGCCCGTCGTAGAAGCGCATCCCCAGCGCGGCGACGTGGGCGCCGAGATTTTGGGCAGGGGGGACGAATTCGCTACATGAGCGCTCGCCGCCGAACTCCGGATCGGCGATCGTTCCGCCGTGGCAGTAGGGATAGCCGAAGTGCAGGCCGGCCCGCGGGGCATGGTTCAATTCGTCGGGCGGCAGATCGTCGCCCATGAGATCGCGACCGTTGTCGGTAAACCAGAGTTCGCGGGTGCCGGGATGCCAGTCGAAACCCACGCTATTACGAACGCCACGGGCGAATGTCCGGCGATCGGTACCGTCTGGCTTCATGCTCGCAATCAGCGAAAAGCGTTCCGGGTCCGGCTTGCAGATGTTGCACGGGGCGCCGATCGGCACATAGAGTCGGCCATCGGGACCGAAGGCGATGAACTTCCAGCCATGGTGGCGTTCCTTGGGAAGATCGTCGCGAACCGTGACTGGTGCCGGAGGATTGCCGAGACGCTTGCTCATGCCGTCAAAGCGCAGGATGCGGTCGACGGCCGAAACATAGAGATTTCCATCGCGGAAGGCTACGCCAACCGGCATGGTCAGGTCACTGGCGACGACGGTGGTGCGTGTCGCACGGTACTGGCTGTCAAGCTGAACCGCGTGGACCTTGCCTTCCCTGGAGGAACCGACATAGAGCACGTTGCTGTCGCCCAGCGCCATCTGTCGTGCATTGGGGACACGCGCCAGCACCTCGATCGAGAATCCTTCGGGCAGGCGGATTTTGTCGACCGGCAGTTCCCCGGCAACGGCCAGCAGGCTCGATAGAAGGAGCGCCAGGGAGACGCCGATGTGGTGGACAGTCATCCGGGATTCGCCTGTGCCAGAGTTGCTCGGGCGTTCAGTATAACGGGCCCGGCCACCAGAACGCCGGGTGTAAAGCAGGCTTCCCGGTCAGGCGCGGCGTTTGCTTGAATTCTCGAGGGCGGCGCGGAATTCGGCGAACGAGAGTTCGCGTACGACGGTCGCGGCCAACGTATCACGCAGATCGAAGCCGTCAGGGTTCTCATCGCCAAGGGAGGCGCCAATCTCAAACGGCTTGGGGCGCTGGCGCAACGGGGATTGCATATCGTGGCTGGGTGGCATGGTTTTTCTCCGCTTTTTGTTGGTGTGTGCTCATGATGCCAAGTCACGCCGAAAACTCCTGTGATTGAATTCACGAAACCGGAAAAAAACGGAATTCTACGGTCCTTATGCCTTCATGCAAGCGGCAGGCCGGCGGCAGTGAGCCGCCCCTTGAGCCGTTCCACTTCCTCGATCAAATCCGCCACCAGGGCGGCGAGTTCGGGGTTGGCGTCGAAATCGCGCTCCACGGCGATCAATCGGCGGGCCCGAGCCAATTCGGCGCTGGTGAATTGCCAGCGGGTGATCTGCCCGAAAGAAAGATCGCCGAGAAAGCCCGCTTCGACCCGCTCAACGACCCAGTTCGGCTCGACCGCACAGGCGCAGGCCATCTCATCAAGGCTCAAGGCTACTTCATCCAGCAGGACGCCGGCCAGTATGTCATCTTGCGTCATCGCTCAGGCTCCCATGCCCTGACGCGGATTGAAGTCCAATTCCCGCGCCATGGTTTCGTAAAGTTGTCGCGCCTTGTCCGTAGTGGCGGGCGGCAGCACGACTTCCAGCACCAGATAGAGGTCGCCGGGCGGTTTGCCCGGTATGCCGCGCTCTTTCAAACGCAGCTTGCGACCGGTTTGCGAGCCCGGCGGAACGTTAACTCGTACCGAACCCGCCGGCGTGGGCATTTCGATCGTCGCGCCCAGGGCGGCTTCCCACGGGGTCACCGGGAGAGACTCATGGACGTCCCGACCTTCCACGCGATAGCGCGGATCGGGCCTGAAATGCACTTCCAGATAGAGATCGCCCGCCGTGCCGCCGCCGAAGCCGGGGCTGCCTTGCCCGGCAAGGCGAATGTGCTGGCCTTCCCTGACTCCCTTGGGAATTTGCACCTTGAGCGTGCGCTCTTCAGTGACGACATGGCCTGCGGGGTCGAGACGTGCTGCGCGCAACGTGATCGTCTGTATCGCGCCGTGATAGGCGTCGGCCAGTTCAATCATCACCTTGGCGTGATGGTCGCCGCCGCGCGCTCGATGTTCGCCCGTGCTCCTGCCGCCGCCCGCTTGCCCGAAAAGGCTGGAGAAGAAGTCGCTGAATTCCGCCGAGTCGCCGTAGGCACCATGGGCACCGTCCCCGGAAAACTCGAAGCCCGTACCCCAGTCCGGCGGTGGCTGAAATTCCTCGCCGGGGCGGTAGCGGCTGCCGGCCTGGTCATAAGCCGCGCGTTTCTCCGGGTCGGACAACACCGCATTGGCCTCGTTGACCTCCTTCATGCGCATTTCAGCATCCGGTTCCTTGCTGACGTCCGGATGGTATTTACGCGCCTGCTTGCGATAGGCTTTCTTGATTTCCTCCGCGGTCGCGGTCTTTGCAACATCGAGAATCTGGTAGTAATCCCTGAACTCCACCTGACGTATCTCCTCGGTTGATATGGGCGATCGACGCCGTGTATCAGCAGCTTCCCCCCATCAATCCGGGCCGCCACCTCTCTTGCCAGCAATTATGACAGCAGGTCCGGGCAAGAACTATCCGGTAGTTGAATTGTTCGGGTTTCGCTTCAGGAAACTAATGAACGCAGCTTGACGATCAAGGTTTGAGCGGCTAATTTCGCGCGCTGAAAATGCCGCAGACGCTTCCACTGCCGACCCGGTCGGGTATTAGACCAATTGACGAAAACCAGGAAAGCAATATTGATGAACGAATACATTCTTTTTGACGAAGGTTTGCGTGATCGCTTCGTGGAATTGGTAGCCGCGCAGGGTATCGCCAGCGAAGTGCGGGCCGATCAGATCGAAGGCTTCGTAGTGGCAGTGCCCGACGATCTGGCGGACGACGTCATCGACCTGCTCGAGGAAGAATACGATGCCCTGATGAAGGAGCAGCGACGTCTCACCGAATTACTGGATGGCGACAAGGCGCGCACGCTGATGGGGGTCAAGATCACGCTGCCCGACGGACAGCAGCGCATGGTGCCGCTGCCCGCCGTCTATGCCCGTCGCCTCTACGAGCACTTCACCATCGAGGAGATCCAGCAATGCGTTGCCAGCATCGCGGAAAGCGTGCTGAAGCCGGACGCTGGATCGCTTTGCCGTAATGTTTAGCGGGTTCGGGAACCGCCAATTTGTTCCAGATTCGTCATAGCCCGAGGCCACGTTGTTCCGGCGCAAACCGGAATCAATGAAAATCAGCGAACTGAATCGCTGGGTCGCAGCACAGCGCGCTGGCCCAATTTCTGAACTCATTTCTTTTCCGGCATCGCCAGCCCCAGAAGCAGCCAGGAGATCACGCTATAGACCATCGCCCCCCAGAATCCCGACCAGAATCCGTCGACCGTGAAGCCCTGGAAAAAAGATCCGGCAAACCAGAACAGCAGGCCGTTGATCACGAAGATGAACAGGCCAAGGGTGAGCAGGGTCGCCGGCAAGGTAAGAAGGACCAGAACCGGTCGGATGACGGCATTGACCAGGCCGAGGAGGAGTGCGGCCCCCAGCGCAGCCCAGAAGGAGTCGACGACGATGGACGGCATCAGATAGGCAACGGCCAGAAGAGATATCGCGTTGATTCCCCA
>JBFZCS010000261.1:0-3372 GCA_041307825.1 Azonexaceae bacterium | reverse complement strand
GCGCCCGGCAGCGGAGACTTGAAGCCGATCATCACAAACGGGGTCTGACCCCAATTATCCCCATTACCTATCATTCCCTGGCGACCGTAGCCCCCGGCAGCTACTTCAAAATCCGGTAAATGAACCAGATAAGATCAGCGAAAACGACAGCAACGATGAGAAAAAACTCCAGAAGTATCAATGATGTTCCTGGTTGTTTTGCAGCCGTCTCTGCAAATAGCCAACAATTATGAAATGCCGGCTCAAAATTAAGAGCCAGGGATTACCGGCAATCAATTTTCTACTTGGACCGACTCAGTAATTTTAGAGAGAAGAACCTTGTCCACACGGTTCTTGTCCATGTCCATCACCTCGAACCGCCACCCGGCGGCTTCAAAATGGTCCGTCGGTGCAGGAATACGTCCGAGTGCGTGCATGATGAATCCACCCAGCGTGTGGAAGCCTTTATCTTCCTCGCCTGGTAGCTCATCCTCAATGTCGAGTACCGATTTCATACGTTCGACACCCACGTCGCCATCAACCAGCCAGGAGCCATCCTCGCGCTGAATCATGTCGCGCTCTTCAGGTTTTTCCGGCTCAGAGAGCTCTCCAACGATAGCCGACATGACGTCGGTCAAGGTGACTACACCCTGAACATCACCGTATTCGTCGACAATCAAGGCAAATTGCAAGCGGGCTCGGCGGAAGTTTTCCAGCAACTGAGTTGTGGTGACCGTTTCCGGGACATACAGCGGCGGGTGGAGGACTGACTCAATGTCAGCCGCAGTGATGCAGTGGCCGCCCGGCAGTGCTTTTTTGAGGAGGTCCCCGGTCTGCAAGATGCCGAGGACATGCTCCATGCCATCCCGGCAAACCACGACCCGCGAAAATTCGGTTTCAATGATTCGTTCTCGAGCGTTCTCATCGCCTTCGTCAAGGTCGATGACGAACATCTCGCGACGCGGCGTCATGATGGCCGCAATTTTTTGCTCATCCAGACGCAGGACGTTGGAAACGATTTCCTGTTCGCTCTCATGAAAGACGCCGGCCTCGGCGCCTTGCTCCATCAGCACCTTGATTTCGTCGTTGGTGACAGGGGGCTCTTCTTTCCGACGTGCGCCCAGAATGCTCAGAATTGCGGTGGAGGAGCTGGACAGCACAACCACCAAAGGATGCGTCACCTTGGCCAGCAGCATCATCGGCCGTGCAATCAGCGATGCGATGCCTTCAGGCGCCAGCATGGCCAGGCGTTTGGGCACCAACTCACCAACCACGACCGAGAAGTAGGTCAACGCTACCACGGTGATAGCCAGTGCTACGGTCTTGGCGTATGGTTCAAGCAAGGAAAAGCCAGCCATCCAGGCGGCTAACGGGTCAGAGAGCGCGGCTTCACCGATGGCACCACTCATGATGCCAACCGATGTGATACCTACCTGAATCGTGGATAGGAAACTGGAGGGTTCCTGATGCAGAGAGAGTGCCGCCTCTGCTCCCAGGCTGCCATCGTCTGCCAAGTTTTGGAGTCTCGCCTTGCGCGAGGAGACGACTGCTATTTCGGACATGGCGAAAACGCCATTGATGAGGATGAGAACGACTAGAAGTAATATATCCATGGTTGAAACCGCCCTACGCAGTCATCGTGCGTGCGGTTTCGGTGTTGAAGAGCGGCGGAGTATAGCAGCAGCGAAGCCACCAGCCCTTTAGGTGCTGAATGGGTTGTATGACATCGACTCAATGCCTAGCTTATGAGTGTGCTGGTGCGTATGCTGCTCGGTCAAGTGTAGCCAAAGGCCAATTGCCATGAAGACCGATATCGTCTAAGTGGAGTCGAGAGTTCGTTTTTTCCAGGTCAAGGAAGCTGCCGTTCGACTTCATCTTTTTCCGAGACATCCAATGAGCGGACCTGGTTGTACCTGTTCTGGCGCTCACCCCAAAACCACCCGCCGCTTGGTCACTTCGCCCTCTTCACCGCCCGGCCAGTGGAGGTCGACGATGATTTCCGCGTCGGCGCCCGGCAGCGGAGACTTGAAGCGGATCATGGCGAAGTTCTTGGCCCCGGTCAGCGCGTAAAGGCGCTCGCAGGAAACATCCTTGTTGCCATCCATGGCGCCGCCGGATGAAATGCCGATCAGGCTGATCTTGGGCGCCGGCTTGCGCGAAATGGCGCTCGAGGTCACCTGATAAACGCGGGCGGCGGGAAACTTGCGGTGTTGCATGCGGAAGACCGAGGCGCAATGCACGTCGCCGCTCAGGAAAACCAGCTTGCGCCCGGATTTGTCGATCTGCCGGAATACGGTTTCCAGCAACTGGTTACGTTCGGTCCAGTTGCTTTCGTGGCCCCATTCGTCCATGAAGTCGTCCTTCGCTTCGCCAAGGTCGACGTAATTCACCAGCCGGTCGATCCAGTGCACCACCGGCACCGGCGAAACGACAAACAGCGCCTTGGCGCTTTGCGCTTCGCTGCTCGCCAGCCAGGCGGTAAAGCGGTCGAACTGCGCCTGACCAAGGAGGATGTTGGGGTCGATGCCGGTTTTCTTGCCCTTGTTCTTTTCCACATCGTGGTGGCCGCGCATGTCGAGCACGTAGAAGGCGGCTTCGCCGTGGGTGAAGGCGTAGTCCCACACGGAATTGTCGGGATTTTCGAGGTCGACCGCAGTCGGCGGGTTATGGCTGTGCTCGTATTCGTAATAGGCGCGGCAGGCGGCGCGCCACATCAGGTCGACCAGCAACTGATTGGTTTTGCTGTCCTTTTCCTCGAAGAAGCCGGAAATCCGGGCGCGGCGCTCCTTGTTGGTCAGCGAACCCCAGCCGTCCATGATTTCGTGGTCGTCCCAGATCATGTATTGCGGGAAGCTTTCGTAAACCACGCGCAGCGCCGGGACGCTCCAGTAAACGCGGTAATACCAGCGGTAGATGTTGAGCAGGTAAAGCTCGATGGCGGCTTCGTCGTACTTGCCGTTGCCCAGCGCGTATTTTTCCAGCAGCGCCGTCTTGTTGTCCTTGAGCCAGGTCCAGATGTCGAGGAAGCCGTTCTTGCCGTTGGTGTCGACGTAGGCCTGGTCGCCGCCGCCGATGACGAAGTTGGCCCCGGCATCGGCGAGTTGCTCGGCAAAGTGCGGCCAGGCGCCGATGTCGCCGCTGGCGCTGATGTGGTCGTGGCAGCTATAGAAGCCGAAGGTGATTTCGCTCGGCGCCGCCGGCGGGGTGCGGAAGCTGTGCGGCGTCTCGGCGCCGATCTCGGTACGGCGGCGGATGAGGCTGGCATCGGTTGTTTCGGAAATGACCGCGTAGTAATAACGGGTGTCGGCTTCAAGGCCGGCTATCGCGAAGACGTGGGTCAGGTTGCTGGCCTGGGTGATGTCGCTGCTGCCGATATAGGCCGGAACGATGCTG
>JBFZCS010000260.1:0-3707 GCA_041307825.1 Azonexaceae bacterium | reverse complement strand
GACCTCGCGGAAGTCCAGGATCTGCTGGCCAAGCACCGGCTGGTCGAGGACATGGTCCGCCGTCAGGAATCACCGCGCCACGATCTGGTCGAGAGTCTCGTGCACCGCCAGCACATTGTCGAACTGCGGAACCTGTTTGCCCGCCTGCCGACGGTCACGGCAGCCATCATTCTCAGCGCCCTGCCGGAAGAAGATCGTCTGGTCGCCTGGAAGGAGATTGCAGAGGAGCGGGTCGACAGCATTCTCGAACTGCTTTCCGACGACATTCGCGAAGACCTCGTCGGCGATGCGCACCATATCAGCACCAAGGTGATGGTGAACACTTTCGAGCTGCATAATGGTCGCCTGCGCCAGATAACCGTCGACCGTCCGGCGCAGCTCGCCGCCGTCAAACCGATCTGGGTCGACCTGGTGGCGCCGACGCCGCGGGTGCGTGAATGGGTCGGCAAGCATTTCGGGCTGGAAATCCCGGATCCGGAGGGCCTGACCGACCTCGAATCCAGCGCGCGCTTCTATGTCGAAGACAACGGCGAAGTTCACCTGCACTCCGACTTCCTCCTCGATCTCGAAGAGAAGTCGCGCAACGTTGCGGTTGCCTTCATCCTGCACAACGACATCCTGTTCTCGGTGCGCAGCGAGGAACTGCCGGTTTTCCGGCTGCAGCGCCTGCGCGCCCGCACGCAACCAGGGTACGTGAACGATGGCAAGGATGTCCTCCTCGACCTCTATGCGGCCGATGCCGAGTATTCCGCCGATCGTCTCGAGGACGTCTATGCCGAACTGGAGCTGGTTGGCAAGCAGGTGCTCGATACCAAGCTGACTGACGAGGAAGCAGGCAACACGCTTTCTGAAATTGCCCGTCAGGAAGACCTCAACGGACGCATCAGGCGCAACGTTCTCGATACCCGGCGCGCTGTTTCCTTCCTGATGCGCGGCAAGCTGCTCACCATCGATCAGCAGGAAGACGTCCGCCAGATCATGCGCGACATCGAGTCGCTGGACGGCCATACCTCCTTCCTGTTCGGCAAGATCAACTTCCTGATGGATGCCACGGTCGGCTTCATCAACATCAACCAGAACAAGATCATCAAGATCTTTTCGGTGGCCTCGGTCGCCATGCTGCCGCCGACACTGATCGCCAGCATTTACGGCATGAATTTCCAGTTCATGCCGGAATTGGGCTGGAGTTACGGCTATGCCTTCTCGCTCGGCCTGATGGCCGTTTCGGTGGTTATTCCCTTCTGGTTCTTCCGGCGCAAGGGCTGGCTGCGCTAGCTGTTGTCAGGCGTCAGCAGCTTGAGGCCGACGATGCCGGCGACGATCAGGACGATGCACAGCACGCGCGCCACTTCCCGCGATTCGCCGAACAGGATCATCCCCAGAATGGCGGTCCCGACCGCACCGATGCCCGTCCATACCGCATAGGCCGTACCCAGCGGCAATACCTTCAGCGACCAGCCGAGCAGTACGACGCTGACGATCATGGCGGCCACGGTCGCCAGTGACGGCGCGAGTCGACTGAAGCCCTCGGTATATTTCAGCCCGACCGCCCAGGCGACCTCACAGAGACCGGCAATGAACAGGATCAGCCAGGCGAAGCCGGTGCTCATTTACTTGATCGTTGCGAAATACGACTCGGCGGCGGCGATGGTGCCGGCGATGTCGGCATCCGAATGGGCGGCCGAGACGAATCCGGCTTCGAAGGCCGAAGGTGCGAAATAGTGACCGGCGTCGAGCATGGCGTGGAAGAAGCGGTTGAAGGCTTCCTTGTCGCAGGCCAGCACTTCTTCGTAGGTGGCGGGGCATTTCTCGGCGAAGTAGAGGCCGAACATGCCGCCGACGTTCTGCGCGGCGAAGGCGACGCCGTGTCTTTTCGCCACCGCGACCAGGCCGTCGCACAGCGCCCTGGTTTTCGCGGTCAACGTCTCGTAGAAGCCCTTTTCCTGAATCAGCTTCAGGGTGGCGAGGCCAGCGGCGACGGCCACCGGGTTGCCCGACAGCGTGCCGGCCTGATAGACCGGACCGAGCGGAGCGATCTTCTCCATGATCTCGCGCTTGCCGCCGAAGGCGCCAAGCGGCATGCCGCCGCCGACCACCTTGCCGAAGGTCGACAGGTCGGGGGTGATGCCGAACAGGCCCTGCGCGCTCTTCAGGGCGACGCGGAAGCCGGTCATCACCTCGTCGAAAATCAGCACAGCGCCGTGTCGGGTGCACAACTCGCGCATTGCCTTGAGAAACTCGGGCGTCGGGACGATCAGGTTCATGTTGCCGACCACCGGTTCGACGATCACTGCGGCAATGCGGTCGCCATGCTTGGCGAAGGCGTCGGCAAGTTGCTGCGGATCGTTGTAGGCGAGCACCATGGTGTGCTGCGCCAGATCGGCCGGGACGCCGCTCGAGGAGGGGTTGCCGAAAGTCAGCGCGCCGGATCCAGCCTTGACCAGCAGGCTGTCGGAATGGCCGTGGTAGCAGCCCTCGAACTTGATCAGCACGTCGCGCCCGGTGTAGCCGCGGGCTAGACGGATGGCGCTCATCGTCGCCTCGGTGCCGGAGGAAACGAGGCGGACCATCTCCATCGACGGCACCAGTTCGCAGAGCAGATCGGCGATTTCCACCTCGCGCTCGGTCGGCGCCCCGAAGGTCAGGCCATCGACGGCGGCGGCCTGGACGGCGGCAATCACGTCCGGATGGGCGTGGCCAAGAATCAGTGGCCCCCAGGAGCCGACATAATCGACGTACCACTTGCCATCCGCGTCCTGCACCTTCGGGCCGACGCCCTTCTGGAAAAAACAGGGGGTGCCGCCGACCGAGCGGAAAGCGCGGACCGGCGAATTGACGCCGCCGGGAATGTGGCGCTGGGCGCGTTCGAACAGTTGCTGGTTGCGTGAGGTCATGGCGTGGCTCTCTCGAAAAGTCGTTGGTATTGGGCGGCGCGGGCAGCGATGTCCGGCGCGCCGAACAGGTCGGTGATGACGGCGAGCAGGTCGGCGCCGGCGGCGATCAGGGCTGGCGCATTGGCCAGCGTGATGCCGCCGATGGCGCAGGTGGCTGTTCCCCAAGGGGACTTCCTGCTGGGCGCGGTTAACTTGGTTTTTGCCCGCAAAAACAGGTCGACCGCAGCAGGCACGGCGTTCGGCTTGGTCGGCGACGGATAAACCGCTCCGAAGGCGACATAGTCGGCGCCAGCCGCCACTGCCCTTTGCGCGGCGGAAAAATCCGCGTAGCACGATGCGCCAAGTAGCCGTGTCGGTCCGAGAATGGCGCGGGCGGCGGCGAGGTTGCCGTCTTCGCGGCCGAGGTGGACGCCATCGGCCTTGACCAGAAAGGCCAGCGCGATGTCGTCATTGATCACCAGCCTGGCGCCGTGCGCCAGGGTCAGGCGGCGCAAGGCCTGCGCGCGGGCAACGCGCTCCGGCGCAAGGCTGGCTTTGTCGCGGTATTGCACAAGGCGGCAACCGCCTGCCAAGGCGGCCTCGACATCCGCCAGCAGGCGCGCGCCGTCAGGGGTTTCCGGCGTGATGGCGTAAAGGCCGCGCAAGTTATCGGTCATCGCGCCTGTCTTCGTCGCCGGCGGTTTCGTCGTCGTCGCCCCTGGCCCAGAAGAAGCGATCCGGGATGAACTGTCCCATGCCGGGCCGGAAGCCGTTGGCCAGCGTCTGCCAGGTGTAGTCCTGCGCATCGCGCACGGCGTCCTCGATGCTGGCGCC
>JBFZCS010000259.1:0-2530 GCA_041307825.1 Azonexaceae bacterium | reverse complement strand
ACGTTTTTGAAGACGTGGTAGTACTTGTCGAAAAAAGTATTGGCCGGGTGCAGGCTCTCGAAGTTCTGGATCAGCCAGGCGCCGTCGAAGATGCCGTTGGACAGGTCGGCCACCATTGACGACAGCCACGTGCCACCGAGCAGGCCGCCGGAATAGCGCATCGGGTTATCGCCCGCACCCTCCTCCCAGGCGCCGCCCCAGTAGGACATCGGCGCGCCGTTGATGACGATCGGCCCGGTATCGTCCGGATCGGAAGCCGCCAGCATCATCGCCGCCCAGCCGCCCTGGCAGTTGCCGATGATCACCGGCTTGGGGCTGTCGGGGTGCAGTTCGCGGACCTTTTTGACGAAGATCGATTCCGTTTCGCAGACATCGAGCAGGGTCTGGCCGGGTTCGGGATCGGGGAAGAAGGAGACGAAATAGACCGGGTGCCCGTCGCGCAGCGCGACGCCAACCTGCGAGTCGTCCTTGAAACCGCCGATCCCCGGGCCATGGCCGGCGCGCGGGTCGATGACGACATAGGGCCGGCGCCCGGGATCGACGGTGACGCCCCTGGGCGGCACGATACGGAGCAGGGCGTAATTGACCGGGCGCGCGAACTTGCGGGCATCGAGCACGGTTTCATACTCGAAATGCAGCAGCGGCGGCAGCCCTTTTTTCTGGTGCTCGCGGAAGTTGTTGCCGCGCTGGCGCATGGTGTCCCAGAACAAAACTGCCCGCTGCGCGAAGTCGACCGCGTAATCGTTCCAGGTCGTTCCCGGTGCCAGCAGCGACGGCAGCGTCGCCGCGCTCTTCGACTGCGCCTCGCGCAGGGCCCCGGCGAACTCTTCCTGGGCATGCTTCAGGCGCTTTTGCAGCAGCTCCGCGACACTGCGATCGATCCGAAGGTTCTGGGACAGTGTCTTTACCAGCGATTTCATGAAAATTCTCCTCGGAGGGCCCGCACTTGCGGTACAGACTCCCCATATTAAATCACCAGCCCCTGCCGGCATAGCATCGCGGCCACGCTGACAGCATTGCCTCCCGTGGCGCGGGTGCCTATGATTCGCCGACAACAACGCATCCGGAGATTTGCCATGGAACAGAAGCACGCCAAATACGAACGTTTGCTCGCCCGCTGCCGGGAACTCGCCCCGGCGCCGACCGCCGTCGCCCACCCCTGCGACGAAAGCTCGTTGCGCGGTGCCGTCGAGGCGGCCAAAATAGGCATCATCCAGCCGATCCTGGTCGGCCCACGCAGCAAGATCGAGGCCGTCGCCCGCGAATTCGGCCTCGACCTCGCCCCTTACGAGATCGTCGATGCCGAACACAGCCACGCGGCCGCCGAGCGGGCCGTGCAACTGGTGCATGAAGGGCGCGCCGAACTGCTGATGAAGGGCAGCCTGCATACCGACGAGCTGATGGGCGCCATCGTGCGCAGCGGCACCGGCCTGCGCACCAGCCGGCGCATCAGCCACTGCTTCATCATGGACGTGCCGAACCTGGACCGCCCCATCATCATTACCGACGCCGCGATCAATATCTTCCCGACCATGGAAGACAAGATGCACATCATCCAGAATGCCATCGACCTCGCGCACTCGCTGGGCATCGAAAAACCTAAGGTCGCCATCCTCTCGGCCATGGAAACGATCAACCCGAAACTGCAGTCGACCATCGAGGCCGGCGCCCTGTGCAAGATGGCCGACCGCGGCCAGATCACCGGCGGCATCCTCGACGGCCCGCTCGCGCTCGACAACGCCATCGACCTCGACGCCGCCAGGATCAAGAAGATCGAGTCGCCGGTCGCCGGCCGCGCCGATATCCTGGTCGTGCCCGACCTCGAAGCCGGCAACATGCTGGCCAAGAGCCTCAGTTTCATGGCCGACGCCGACGCCGCCGGCATCGTGCTCGGCGCCCGCGTGCCGATCATCCTGACCAGCCGCGCCGACTCGGTGCTGACCCGTCTCGCCTCCTGTGCCGTTGCCGCGCTGGTCGCCGCCGACCGCCGCAAGCAGGCCAGCAAGGCGGTCGCTGCCTGAGCCGCGAAAGAAAAAGGGCCGGCAAACGCCGGCCCCTGGTGATTGCTGCAGCGGCGGTTCAGAACACTGCCGGCACGACCTTGTAGGGATAATCCGGCTCCTTGTACTTGCCCGGACTTTGTCGTTTCGGCAACACGACCTTGGCGCGCTTGATCTCCTGGTAGGGAATCTTGCTCAGCAGGTGGGTGATGATGTTGAGACGCACCCGCTTCTTGTCGTTCGATTGCCCGACATACCACGGCGCCCACGGGGTGTCGGTCTTCTCGAACATCTCGTCGCGGGCTCGCGAGTAGTCATACCAGCGGCTGTATGACTTGAGGTCCATCGGCGACAGCTTCCAGATCTTGCGCCCGTCGTCGATGCGCTGGGCCAGCCGGCGCGTTTGCTCTTCCGGGCTGACTTCGAGCCAGTACTTGAGCAGGATGATCCCGGACTCGACCATCAGTTTCTCGAACGCCGGAACCACACCAAGGAAGCGTGTCGCCTGATCCGGGGTGCAGAAGCCCATG
>JBFZCS010000258.1:0-4280 GCA_041307825.1 Azonexaceae bacterium | reverse complement strand
CACGACGATGGACTACGACTCGATCAGCAAGTCCGGGTCGATGCTCGGTTCCGGGGCGGTCATCGTCATGGACGAGACGGTGTGCATGGTCAAGGCGCTCGAGCGCCTGTCGTTTTTCTATTACGAGGAATCCTGCGGTCAATGCACGCCGTGCCGCGAAGGTACGGCCTGGATGTACAAAGTTGTGCATCGCATTGAACATGGTGACGGCAAGCCCGAGGATCTGGATCTGCTGAACAACGTGCTGGGCAATATCATGGGGCGCACCATCTGCGCGCTTGGCGATGCCGCCGCATTGCCGGTGCAGAGTTTCCTCAAGCACTTCGGCAGCGAATTCGAGTACCACATCGAACACAAGACCTGCCTCGTCCCGAAGGATGTGCAGTGGGCGGGCAGTGGTTTCCACAAGTTTCAGGCGTGAACGAAAACTCCCGAGCGATAGATACGAAAGAACTGGCTACAAGGTAGCGACATGCTAGAAATCGAAATCGACGGCAAGAAGGCGCAAGTGCCCGATGGCAGCACGGTGATGGATGCCGCCCAGCAGGTAGGCGTTTACATTCCGCATTTCTGCTACCACAAGAAACTTTCGATTGCCGCCAACTGCCGCATGTGCCTCGTGCAGGTTGAGAAGGCACCGAAGCCGCTGCCCGCGTGTGCGACGCCGGTAACCAACGGCATGAAGGTCTTTACCCATTCCGAACTCGCTATCAAGGCGCAGAAAGGGGTGATGGAATTCCTGCTGATCAACCACCCGCTGGATTGCCCGATCTGCGATCAGGGCGGCGAGTGCCAGTTGCAGGACATGTCGGTCGGTTATGGCCCGATGAAGAGCCGCTACACCGAAGAAAAGCATGTGGTCTTCCACAAGAACGTCGGACCGCTGATCTCCATGGAGGAGATGAGCCGCTGCATTCATTGCACGCGTTGTGTCCGTTTCGGACAGGAAATCGGCGGCATCATGGAACTCGGCATGGCCAACCGCAACATGCATTCCGAGATCACCACCTTCCTCGGTCGCACGGTCGACTCGGAATTGTCGGGCAATATGATTGACCTTTGCCCGGTCGGCGCCCTGACCTCCAAGCCTTTCCGCTACACCGCGCGCTCCTGGGAACTGCAGCGCCGCAAGTCGATCAGCCCGCACGACTCCGTCGGCGCCAACCTGATCGTCCAGGTAAAGCACGACAGCGTAATGCGCGTCCTGCCCCGCGAGAACGAGGCGGTCAACGAATGCTGGGTCTCCGACAAGGAGCGTTTCTCCTATCAGGCGCTGAACTCCGACGAGCGCCTGACCAAGCCAATGGTCAAGCAGGGCGGCCAGTGGCGCGAAGTGGATTGGAACGTGGCGCTTGACTATGTCGCCCACGGCCTCAAGGATGTTGCCCGCGGGCATGGCGGCGATGCCGTCGCGGCGCTGGCTTCACCGGCCTCGACCGTCGAGGAACTGTTCCTGCTCGGTAAGTTGCTGAGGGGTCTGGGCAGCGGCAACGTCGATTTCCGCCCGCGTCAGAGTGATTTCGGCAGCGACTTCAAGCGCGCCGGCACGCCGTGGCTGGGTCTGCGCCTCGCCGAGATTGCCGACCTTGACGCCGCGCTGGTGGTCGGTTCCTTCCTGCGCAAGGATCACCCGCTGATTGCCCAGCGCCTGCGCCAGGCAGCCAAGAAGTACACCAAGGTCAGCCTGTTGTCGGTGACCGCCGATGACCAGTTGATCGATCTGCATGCCAATCTTGCGGTGGCCCCGTCGCAATTGGCGCGAACGCTGGCGGCCATCGTCAAGGCGGCGGCGGAATTGAAGAGCGTGGCTGTGCCGGCCGGCCTCGATGAGGTCAGCGTGGACGAAACCTGCCGAACGATTGCACAAAGCCTGCTCGATGGCGAAAAGCGTGCCATCTTCCTCGGCAACGTGGCCACCCAGTCGGATGACGCCACCCAGCTTCATGCGCTGGCTCTCGAACTGGGCAAGTTGACGAACGCGACGGTCGGCTTCCTCGGCGAGGCTGCCAACGTGGTCGGCGGCCATATTGCCTCGGCTTTGCCAAACGGCGCCAATGCCCGCCAGATGTTCGAACAACCGCGCAAGGCCTACGTGCTGATGGGCATCGAGCCGGAGTTCGATTGCGGCAACCCGCAAGCCGCGGTCGCCGCGCTGAAACAGGCCAGCCTGGTGGTTTACATGTCGGCGTTCAAGCATGCGCCGGCACTCGAATACGCCGACGTGATGCTGCCCATCGCGCCTTATACCGAAACCGCCGGCACCTTCATCAATATCGAAGGTCGGGTGCAGGGCTTTAATGGTGTCGTCAAGGCGCGCGGCGATGCCCGTCCGGCGTGGAAAGTGCTGCGTGTGCTAGGCAACGTGCTGAATCTCGACGGTTTTGCCTACGAGTCGAGTGAAGCGATTCGTGACGAAGTGCTCGGCAAGGGCGCCGAATTCGTCGCCGGGCTGGATAACGGTCTGAACGGGGTTGCCATTTCCCTTCCGGCGGCAGCGAACCAGTTGCAGCGCATCGCTGATGTACCAATCAATTTTGCCGATCCGATGGCGCGCCGGGCGCCAGCCCTGCAGCAGACCGCCGATTCGGTTGCGCCGACAGCCAGAATCAACGCGCAGACGCTTGCCCAACTCGGAGTTGCCGCCGATGAAGCGGTACGGGTCAAGCAGGGGCAGGGCGAAGCGCTTCTGGTGGCGATGGCCGACAACAGCGTGCCGGTCGGTTGTGTGCGCGTCGCCGCCGCCCATGCCAGCACGGCGGCACTGGGCGCCATGTTTGGCCCGATTTCCGTGGAGCGTGCATAAATGGACGCACTGATGAATTTTGGACAGGGCGTGTTCGGCGGGGCTTGGCCTGCGGTCTGGACACTCGTCAAGATTGTCGCGATCGTCGCGCCGCTGATGCTCGGGGTCGCCTATCTGACCTGGTTCGAACGCAAGGTGATCGGGTACATGCAGGTCCGCATCGGTCCCAACCGGGTCGGCCCGTGGGGCTTGATCCAGCCGATTGCTGACGGCCTCAAGCTGTTGCTCAAGGAAATCATCGTTCCCACCGGCGCCAACAAGGGAATCTTCCTCATTGCCCCGATGCTGGCCATCGGGCCGGCCCTGGCGGCCTGGGCGGTCGTGCCGTTCAACGATACCCTCGTGCTTGCCAATATCGATGCAAGCCTGCTCTACATCATGGCCATCACGTCGATGGGCGTCTATGGCGTCATCCTCTCGGGCTGGGCCTCCAATTCGAAATACGCCTTTCTTGGCGCGATGCGCGCCACGGCACAGATGGTGTCCTACGAAATCGCCATGGGTTTTTCGCTGATCTGCGTGCTGATGGTGTCGAACAGCCTCAACCTGGTCGACATCGTCAACGGGCAGAATCAGGGGCGGTTCGCCGATTTCGGCGTGGGTTTCCTGTCCTGGAACTGGTTGCCGCTGTTCCCGATGTTCATCGTCTACCTGATTTCGGGCACCGCCGAACTCAACCGAGCCCCGTTTGACGTGGCGGAAGGCGAGTCGGAAATTGTCGCCGGCTTCCATGTCGAATATTCGGGCATGGCCTTTGCGATTTTCTTCCTCGCCGAATACGCCAACATGATTCTGGTCGCCGCGCTGACCTCGATCATGTTCCTCGGCGGCTGGCTGTCACCGGTCGGCTTCCTGCCGGATGGGGTGCTCTGGCTGTTCGCCAAGATGGCTTTTGTCTTACTGCTGTTCCTCTGGTTCCGCGCGACCTTCCCGCGTTACCGTTTCGATCAGTTGATGCGCCTGGGCTGGAAGGTTTTCCTGCCCGTCTGCCTGGTCTGGCTCGTGGTGGTGGGCGTCTGGATGATGTCCCCGCTGACTATCTGGAAATGAGGAGAGACTGATGGGTTCGATGAAGGAAATCTTCAACAGCCTGCTCCTCAAGGAGCTGCTGAAGGGCATGTCGGTTACCGGCAAGTATTTCTTTGCGCGCAAGATCACCGTTCAGTACCCGGAAGAAAAAACGCCCCAGAGCGCACGCTTTCGCGGGTTGCACGCCTTGCGTCGTTATCCGAACGGCGAGGAGCGTTGCATTGCCTGCAAGCTTTGCGAAGCGATCTGTCCCGCCCTGGCGATCACGATCGAAGCCGAACCGCGCGATGACGGCTCGCGACGCACGACGCGCTACGACATCGACCTGACAAAATGTATTTTCTGCGGTTTCTGCGAGGAGGCCTGTCCCGTCGATGCGATCGTCGAGACGCGAATTTACGAGTATCACGGTGAACGGCGCGGCGATCTGTATTACACCAAGCCCATG
>JBFZCS010000257.1:0-2519 GCA_041307825.1 Azonexaceae bacterium | reverse complement strand
GGTGCTGACACCCGCCGCACTGAAGCTGGAGGGCTGCCAGTTGGCGTTTGTCATCGGTCATGAAATCGTTCACATCGCGCAGCGCCATTTCGACGAAGATGCCATCGCCCTCTCGGTGTTCTCCGGCAAGCCTGGGAACTGGACGGAGCAAGGCGAAGATGCGATGCAATTGGCCGATGGTGATTTCGGCCTGGCGCTGCGCGTATCCCACTTGTGGCAAGCGCAAGAACAAGAGGCCGACTGGATGGGGTCGCTGCTTGCAGCGCAGGCCAGCGGTTGCAGCATCGAGTCCAGCGCGCTGGCCTATTTGCGGCAGGAAAACGAAGCCGGCGGCGGCATCGCTGCGGCGCACGCACCGAGCGCGGAACGCATACGGCAACTTCTGCCTTTTACCGAATCAGCAAGGCGCTTGGTAGAACTGGTACCACGCTGAAGTGTGTTGTTATGAAGTTGCGGGTGGGAGCCGACATGCGCGCCTATCCCTTGGCCTGCTGCGTATCGAATGCTCTGCTTACTCTCCAACGACGGGAACAATATCCTCAAGGAAGTGTGGGGATGCAAATTGCTGAAAAGGCGATGCTTCGATCAGTTACCCCCAAGATCCCACTCGCCCGTTGTTCGGTCGTAGTTGTTAACACCAGATACTGGACATAAAAAAACCTCCCGGCCGAAACCGGGAGGTTTTCCACCTGAGTGGGGCAAATACGATTACTTGAGCGCCGGCAAGGCGCCGTGCTCGGTGCCGATGTAGCCGATGGCGGCCTTCTTCTTGTTGGCCCACTTCGTGTTGATGGCGTTTTCGACTTCGAGCCTGTCGGAACCCAAGTAACCAGAAGTGCCATCGAACTTGCCATCACCAGGATGCTGGAAGTTACTCATGATGTAGGCATGCCCGTTGTAATCAGGGGCGATGGTCAAGCCGGTGGCCTCAGCATACATGGGGACCGAAAGGATGCGGGAGAGCTTGCGGGTATCGATATTGAAGGCCCAAACGTAGTTGTTGTTGCGGCGGCTGGTATCCTCGCCGACAAACAGGGTACGTATCGAGTCGACATAACGAAGGTTGTCGGGACCGCACAACTTGTCCTGCTGGCAGGCATTTCCTTCCGCATCCTTGGCGGTGCTCCAGCCACCAACCAGTTCAGGGACAGAAACCAGCGTGGTGCCCACAAAATCACTCTTGATGATGGCGCCGCTCATGTCCTTCTGACCCTTGGCCGTGCTCATCTCGAGAATGATGCCGCCGTCATTGCGGGCCAATCCCTTAATGTCGCCGCTGGTGTCGATCATGCCGGCTTCTACCCGTGAGATGGTGAGGTAAAACTTCTTGTCCTTCTTGGTGTAGGCGATGTACTCCATCTTGGAGAACTCCGTGGTGGCACCAAGCAAAGCTGCGTAGCGGCGAGTCTCCAGGAAGGCGGCGGCCTTCTCCATGCCCGGCTTGAGCTTTAACCACTCGGTGCCCATGTAGGTCACGACCTTTTTGAACGAGGCATCACCCGGGTCGGTATTAGAAACTTCAAAGATGTCGCTGAACTTGATGCCGTTGTCGGCCAGGGAATTGATTTCCTCGTCGGAAGCACGCCCCAGTTTGATCCATTGCAAGCTGAAGGATCCACCATTGGCGGCGCTGGTCTGCGTGACCTTGGCGGCATAGATCGTGCCAGAAGAGAGGTCTTTGGCCTTGTCGGCGACGAACATGAACAAGCCAGTGTTCTTGCCGTCGTCACCGCCAATGGCGGTGCGGTTGTCTGAGGCCATCTCCTGCATTTCGCGGGCAAAGCGACCGGTGGCGTAGTGCTTGACCACCGTAGCGGTGCCGTCACGGTTGACCTTCACCTCGGGCACCAAGCCGTAGTGATAGGGATTTGCCGCGGCAGCATCACCGAAGTAGTACTGGCTGAAGCTGTTGATGTCAGTGGCGTCATCGGAGTCGGCAGCCTTGGGCAGACCTTCGCGGGTCTTGGCGTCGGGCTCGTATTCCTCGGAACCGATGTGGGTATTCCAATCAGACAACGTAGAGCCGCAATGGATCCAGCCACCATTGACATCGCTGAAGCTGATCGTTTCGTAGTCCACAACTTGCAGCTCGCCTGTCCACTTGTTTTGGTCCAGCTTGGCCAGGCTCATGGGGACAGGGAGCTTGCTCCAGAAGCTGCCGCTGCTGACGCCGTCATTCGGGGGCAATTCCTTGTATTCGAACTGGGTGACCATTGCCAGCGCGCGGTTCTTCCAGGGATAGGCGGCACGCATGCCGGGAATGTCGATCAGGGAAGTTCCGTCCGGCGCATCAGAGGCCATCTGGCCATCCAGATCGGTGAGAGGGGCGTCATTCGCATCATATAAACCGCCTACTATGCTGCCGTTGATCACGTCGGTCGTGGCCATTAGCTGGTGGTACTTCAGATCGTAGGTCTTGGTGTAGGTCAGGGCCACGACCGACGTGATCAACGGCAGCATAGTAGGCGGTTTATATGATGCGAATGACGCCCCTCTCACCGATCTGGATGGCCAGATGG
>JBFZCS010000256.1:0-4130 GCA_041307825.1 Azonexaceae bacterium | reverse complement strand
GTTCTCCGCGTCATGGCAACCGACACAGGTATCCGCATCCTTGAATTTTGCCTTGGCGATCAGCGCGACTTTCGCCTCCTTTTCCTCCGGTGTCATCGCCACAGTGGGCGTGGCTTTCTTGGCCGCTTTGTCGTCCTTATCGTCCTTGTCCGCCTTGCTGGCAGCATAGACCGGCAAGGCCAAGCTGATACCGAGTATCAAGGCGAAGCATGCCGCCCGTGGTTTCATGAATTTATTCCACATATGCCGTGTCCCGATTTTGTTCGCTTGGAGGAACTCACTTAAACGCGATGGCCAGTCCATCGCAATACGCTGCCGCCAGCCATAGAGCCAAGCGGTTATCAGCATAAACCCGCACTGGAATGAAGATGCGAGGCCGCATCGTTACGTCTACCCCGCATCTGCAAGTCCTTTTGCCGTGTAGGGCGCGACATATTCCAACTTCGCCTTGTCGTGCAGCGACTTGATCTTGTTGTCGAGGGCTTCCTTGCGGCCTTTTTCGAAGAGCATGTTGGAGATCATCGGAGAAGCTTGCTCCAGTGCGAGCGGCTGGTGGGGCTGCGCATCGAGCACGAAGATCACATGCATGCCATCGTGGCCTTCCACAATCGCAGATCCGCCGACGGGAACAGCCTTGAGCTTCTGCAAGGTTTCTTCCGGAATCTGATCGGTGGTGGCTGTACCGGGCGCGCTGTTGAAAGCGATCTTGTTGGCCAGCAACCAGGTCTCAAAATCTGTGATCTTTTTGCCCTTGCCGACCTCCGCCTTGATTTCTGCCTCTTTCCCCGTGTTGGGCTGAATGATCACTTCCTTCAAGGTCAACTGCTTACGGTTTGAAAAGCGTTCTGGATGCTGGTTGTAATAGGCGCTGATGTCTGCAGCGGTCGGCTTGGCTACCTCCGCAAGCAACTTCTCCAGATAGGCTTTGGCCAGAATCGACCGCATCGAAATGGCGAGCCTGGCGCGTACGGTTTCATCCGCATCCAGCTTGGCTTCAACGGCCGCCTGGCGCAGCAGTTCCATGCTGAGCATGCTCTGCATCGCCTGCTCCGATATCGGGTGTTTCTTGTCAACCTCGCCGGTGTGCATGCCGCCTTTCAACTGGAGTTCGGCATCGCTGATCACCTGGCCGTTAACCTTCACCGCCGGGCTCAAATTGGCGGTGGTTTCCGATTCCTTGCCGCTGCAGGCGCTTAAAGAAAGTGTCACGGCGGCGACGAGGACGATCAATTTATGCTGTTGCTTCATGTAAATTTCCCATGTTGATCAATAACCCGGAAGAGCCGTTGCCGGCCCTTCCGATGTGCAATATTCAAACCATTAATTACCGGAATGCACGGTTTCCACTGACTTCATGGCACCGGGCAGGTGGCAGCCATCGCAGAGTTCCAGAACCGCGGTGCCCGTTGCGAGTGCGCCCTGGGTCACCGTGCCGAACGCGGCTTTACCCTCGTTGATCATGTGAGTCTTCGCGTCATCCGAATTGTGGCAACTTGAACAGGTCGATGCCTTGGGCGATATCACCAGGTTGTCGGAGGCATCGGTATCGGTGAATGTCGCGTCTACCGGTGCTGGTATCAACGAGGTGCCCAGCAAGCTGCCGTTCACTTGATAAGAGTTGTTCACGTGGCAGACATTGCAGTTCTTGAGGCCGGCGTAGAGGACCGATCCCAAGTGTGTCGTCTTTTCCGCCTTCGGCCATACCGGGTAGTTCCCGCCCTGCTCGGCATGCACCCTGTGGATCATCCGCTTGAAGTCGGCCGACTCGGCGTACTGGGTCAAACCATCCCCCGACATGACCGTGCCAGACAGCGGATTATTGCCGTTGTGGCAGATCACACACGCCTGAGGATCGTTGCTGGTCGCGTCATGCGCTCCAAGGCCAGGCATGAAGGTGCTCAGGCTGCTATAGCCGATGAATTGGCCATGACAGGCGTTGCACTTCTCGGCGGAGACGGTCTGGCGCCGCACAACGGTGTTGCCATTCATCGCAAGGTACTTGACCACGTTCGGAACAGGGACGCGCAGACCAGACTCGTCGATCCTTCCCTGGAAAGTCACGGCTACCGTACCCAGCGCCGCGTCGGGCAAGACACTTGATGTCAGCCTGAAACGATTGCTGGTGCCCACGCGCTGCACGGAAGGATCCGTTGTCGCGTTGACCGAAAACGGCTGGCCGCGTCCGGGCCCGCCATCGTTGGCGTAGTCGGTCGTATTCCAGCCGAACAACAGGCTCAAGCTGGTGAATCGCGACGCCAGGGCGGAATCCAGCAAGTCGTAATCGGCGCCCGTATTCGGGTTGCTCACCGAATACTCCACGGTCAGGGAGTTGTCGGGATTCCTGCTGATGCCCCAGATATTGAGTTGGTAGTTCTTGCTCATCACCCATTCCGGGATTTCGTGGGACTTGGCGATGGTCTGGGCTACGCCGGTACCCGCGTTGTTGTGGCAGGACTGGCACACATCGTCGGGGGTGTCGTCCGGATTGCCGAGGCCGGGCGTAAAGAGGGAAGCATAAGGATGATGCGCTGTACGCCAATCCGAGTTGGGCTTCTTGTAATCGTCATGGCAGGCCCAGCAGGCGTTCTTGCTGGCCTTGGTCTTCCAGTTGTCGCCCTGCGCGGTCTTATGGGCCGCGGTTGCCGAACCATCGTGACACTTGACGCAGTTTCTCTGATCCTGCGGATAGAGCACGCCCGTGATCACCCCGGCTGTATCCTTTCTGGCCACCGTAGACTGCACGAAATAGTCCTGGGTCAGCCGCTTGCCCATGTGGAACTTGTGCACCATGAGCTTGAAGTCGATGGCGTTCCCGGTTGCAAAATCGCTGCTGCCCGGGTTGTGGCACATCACGCAAGTCTGCGGATCGACGTAAATGCCCTGGTCCGGGAGTTCAGGATTGAGTTCTTGATTGTGATGCGCGAAGCTCTGGTGGCACTCGTTGCAGGATGCTCGGTCCACCACTTTTCTGGCGGCAAGCAGCGTGCCCTGGCTGTCCTGGTAGGGCGTAGCGGTTCCATTGGCGCCCAGCGTGAAGTCCATGAAGGGATTCAACTTCACCGTCGCGTGGGTAACCGGATCAACGTAGCACAGTTGCAGAGTGACACGATGCAGGGTCTTGCCATCCTTGATAGCCAGGTTGCCATTGTTGGCGACCTTGCCAAGCGCGACGTTCAACCCATCGACTGCGTCGACCATCAACAGGGGCGTAGTTACATCGATCGCGAAGCGATAGGTATAGACGCCGTTCGCCTCTTCCAGGATGCCCACCACGCGTGTGGAAGGATCGCTCACCGCCGTCGGGGGATTGATGATGGTGGCGGTGGGTATGGGGTCCGTCGTGCCTTCGATGACCGAGTACTGGCCGGGGGTGGAGGTGGCATAGCGTTGGCGTGAAATCAGGCTTTGCCAGTTGGTGCCGTCGAACTTTGCGATGGCAAAGCTCACGTTGGAACTGCCGCAGGCTGTGCTGCTGGCGGCGTCATAAAGCTTCAGGCCGCTAACTGGCTTGCCGGCGGAGTCCTTCACGACGAAGGTCACCACGGGCGGGCTGTTGACCGTGACGCTCAGAATCGTGCCACCTGTCTCGGCTGGTTGCACTGGCGTCGCCGTGCCGCCGTCACCACCCCCGCCGCACCCGGTGAGTACGCCCAATAAAAGGACTATCAGCGCTGGGGCAACATTGCGCAATCTCATGTCTCTCTCCGTTTTTTAGCTACACACGCATCCCGTACCGCCCGGCGCCTCTGCCGTTGCATGGCAGACCATGCCCGAGCTGGGGCGGAATATAAATTTATTTCTGCATGGCGATGATCTGACGCTTGATGGTCTCATAAACCCCGGCTGGGATGATGTTGCGGGTGACCAGAAACGCTTTGCTCAGATAAGGCCGCCCCGCGATGATCTTGTCTGCCTGTGCGTCGTCGATCCCGGGCAGCGTCTTCAATTTGGCCTTGCTGGCGCTGTTGATGTCCACCGCTTTAACAGGCGCAGCCTTGGTCTTGACGGGTTGGCTGCTCGCGGCAGGCTTTGCAGCCGCGTCGGATTTCTGCAGGGTTGCATTGCACGCGCCGGCCGCGAAAAAAATTGACAGGGTGATCAGGCAAACCTTGCTGAAGCTGTGTTGCATG
>JBFZCS010000255.1:0-3857 GCA_041307825.1 Azonexaceae bacterium | reverse complement strand
GCGCCGATGATCGGAAAATACTCGGGCAGGGCAAGCAGTTGGGCGCCCTGCGCCACGGCATCCTCGATCAGGCGCCCGGCAACCTGCAGGTTATCCGCAACGCGCGGCCCGGACACCATCTGGATGGCTGCCATGCGGCAATTCTGTTTGGTCACGGTCTGAGTCCTTCGCTGGATCGCGGCGCTGGTTCTTCAAGCGACTGGCCGACCTTTTCGACCTGGGGATCGGCCCAGCTGCCGGAGATATGATAGCGATAGCTGAATAGCCGGCCGAGCGGATTCCGCAGGACCGTACTCGCCACCAACGCTGCCGCGCCGGCGATCGGATTGATCAGCGTCGCGGCACCGATCGCGGCAACCGAACCGATCTGCGGGCGTACCAGCACCATCAGGTCCTGCGTTTCGTTCTTGAGATTTGCCTCGCCCTCGATTTCGATCTGCGCCGCCGGGCTGTTGATGCGCAGCGGCTCCACAGTTCGCATCACCCCCGACGTCACGACCGTGTTGCCGGCAATGCTGTCGAACGCCAGTCCTTCTGAAAAAATATCACGAAAATCGAGGGTCAGCCGACGCGGCAGTGACTGCAGCGAAATCAGCCCCAACAGCCTGCCGACGCCCGGTTCCAGCTGGTTGAACTGGCCATTTGCTGCATTCACCGTCATCTGCCCGGTAAGCGACGGATAGTGAATGGCGGTGAGCGGCCCATCCCAGCGCATGTCGCCCATCAATGTCGCGCTACCGCGCCGGACGGCATCGACATAACCCAGCCGCGTGAGCAGCTTGCCGACATCGCCGGCCTTGAGCTCGAAGTCCAGGCGGGTGTGATTGCGCCCCGCCGTATTGACCCATAACGCCTTGCCGCTCAAGGAACCATCCGGATTCGTGATACTCAGGGTATCGAGTTGCCATGCCCCACCCTCGTTGCGCGCCCTGAGCTCCAGCTGGCCGAGCGCCCGCTCGCCGATCCGGAAGTCGTCCACCGTGATATTCAGCGCGGGTAGCGTGTTGATCAGCGTCGGATCGGCCCCGCTGGTTTGACCAGCCGGGTGCAAGACCAGGCGCCGCAGGCGCCCCTCCAGCAATCCTTCGCCGGACTGACGCCAGAACAGGTCGCCGGCCGCCTCCTGCATGTTGACGGCAATCTGCCAACCTGCATCGCGCGGACGCAACTCGGTGTCCACCTGCGTAAAATCGCGGCCGAGGAAGCGCAGCGCAGGCGTCCTGATCGACAGCGCCGCCAACGCCGGCACCTTCCCGCCAACCTGGTCGCCAGTCCCTTTGCTCTCCAGAACTTCCCGCCACGCATCGACATCGAGATGCGGCAGGGCGATGCGCACGGCGATGCCCTTGTCCGGCAAACGCGCGTCACCTTCGCCGATGGCCAGCACGGCTCGCTCGAGTTTTTCTTCGCGTTTGATGAAGATGCCCTGCGCGACCTTCCCCAGCGTTACCGCGAACTGCTGATCGCCGGCCTCGCCAGCTGTGCGCTCGACACGTAGCGCCAGGGACGACGCCGCATCCTTGGCCAACGGCTCGGGTAGACGCGAACTGATACCGACCAGATCCGACTCGATAACAAAATCGGCTTTGCGCCGGTAGATATTGATGTCGGACTTCCACGCCGCGCTACCGCTCAGACGGTCGCTGGCGGGCACCGCGAACTGCTGTGCCAGTTCGACCACATTCGCTGTCCCTCCAGCGCGAACCGTGACCCGGTCGTCGAGGCTCTTGATGCTGACCTTGAACGGCCCGCCAAACGCCTGGCCGCTGATCGCCGGCGCCACGATGCTGGCCTCGGTCAGCGCCAGCTTGCCGTTCACCTGGGTCAGCGCCGGCATGCCGGCAAAAAGCTGGATCTGATTGTTCTGGATGTGATAGTCGCCGCGCAGGCGGGTTTCCAGCGGCCGCTGCAGCGGGATGTCGAGCGCCAGATCGAGCTTGCCGTTGCCGGTGGCGGTCAGGCCTTTCGTAAAGTCGTCGATCTTTTCGCTGATCGGCGTCTGTTCGATGAAGCGCAGGAATTCCCCGGTTGGCCCGCTGGCCTCGCCACGCACCAGCAAAATTTCGTCTTTTGCTTCAAAGTCGGGAATTTCGACAACGACACCCGATAGCCTGGCGCCCAGGATGCTCGCCTTGTCCGAAACGATGCGCATGCCGGCGCCAAAGCTCATGTCGCCATCGATCTGTTCGATGACCGGCCAGCCCGGCACGTAATCGACCTTGGCGCCGGTCGCCTTGGCCGTAATCAGGAACTTTCCCTTGTCCGGATCGCGGAACGGAAAATCCGCGAGATTCCCCTTGAGCACCAGCTTGCCGTCGTGTGCTTTTCCGGCAACGATGCCCGTGCGCACCCAGTCGCGTGCATTGGCGCCCACGGCGTTCGGCAGATAGCGCCAGACGGCGCGTCCATCGGCCCGCGCAATGCTTGCCGCGAGGTCGATCACGCCCGGCCCCTCGCCCGTGTAGCGATAGCTGCCGCTCGCCGTCCCGGCGGCATCCGCACCCTCGAACTGCAGGCGTTCCAGCTTGACATCGACCACCTCCCCGGCCACCTTCCAGTTGGCCCGGGCGCGCAACAGATCGAACGCGATGTCCGGCTCGGGGAAAACCGCCGGCAGCGAAATGGCCGAACGCCCGGCATCAAGCGCCAGCGAACCGCCTTTTTCGCTGAACTCGACCATTCCGGAAAGGCCCGTCGCCCCCGGAAAATAGCCGCCGGGCAGCAAGCCGAGATCGCTGAAGTTGGCCTTGAGCGCGTAGTGCTCGAGAACATCGTCGAGCCTGGTCCAGCTGGCCCGCAGTTCGGATACCCGGCCCTCGGGCCGGTACTGCTCGAGCAGCTCGCGGCTACGCGGATCAAGCGGCATGTAGGCGGCCAGCTTGCGAAGTACGGCAAAATCGAGAAAGCTGGCCCCGGCGGAACCGCTGATCCGGCCGCTCTGGCCATCCTGCTTCCATGCCGCCTGAAAATCGGTCGGCGCCACGCGGGTGCCATCCGCCGCCAACAGTTCCACCTTGCTCCCCGACAGCGCCCAGTCGCTCTCCTTGTAGCGCCCCTCGAGGCGGCCGCGCAAGCTGTTCAGGTCAAGTTCCGGCACTTTGCGGCCGAGGCGGACACGCAAGTCCTCGAGCGCCAGATCGGCGGTCAGCCGGCCCTGACTCTCGGCCAGATCGCCCCACAGGCGCAAGGCGCCATGGCCGCGCGGCAGATGGATCGGGTAGTCGACCCAGGCGCCCCAGCCGGCGAGGTCGGCATAGTCGAGCGCGACGAAAATCCGCCCTGACAGGTGTTCGAGCGCCTCGCCAAGATCGCCGATGATTTCGCCGCGAACGTCGATGCGCGCCGCCAGTTCGGACGGCGGTGCCGCCGAGAGGCCAAAGCGATGCTGGCGCCCCCGGTTGTCGAGGCCGAACTGCACATCTTCGAGCGCCAGCGGCGGCGCGCCGCGCAGGCGGTCTTCCCAGAGCAGGGTCGCATTTCGAATACGGATGCGCTGCTGATCGAGCACCCAGCGGGCAAATGCCGGGTCGCTCTCGCCTTCGGTGTCGATACCCGCCACCGTGATGCGGCCATTGCTTTCGCGCCGGACATGCAGCACCGGGCGCTCGAAGGCGAGCAAGGCGAGCGTGATCTTTCCGCGCCACAGGCTGCTCCACGAGAGGACGGCTTCCACCTGCTCCAGCGAAAATGCGGGGGCGCCGTGGCGATCGGCGATCACCACGGTATCGAGCACCAGATCCGGATTGAGACCCTGCCAACGCGCCGCGATATTGCCGATCGTCACCGGCTGACCGATGGCCTGAGTGACGGCCTGCTCGATCTGCCCGTGATAGACGCCGACATTGGGCAAAACGAAA
>JBFZCS010000254.1:0-5173 GCA_041307825.1 Azonexaceae bacterium | reverse complement strand
TGATCGTGCTGGTGATCGCGTGGTCGAGTACTTCCGGCGTTGACATGCCGCGCACCTTCTTGAAGGTTTCGCGCACCCGGTCGAAGACGACGACCGATTCGTTGACCGAGTAGCCGAGCACGGCGAGCACGGCGGCGAGCACCGACAGCGAGAATTCCCACTGGAAGAAGGCGAAGAAGCCGAGGATGATGATGACGTCGTGCAGGTTGGCGATGATCGCCGAAACCGAGAAGCGCCATTCGAAGCGGAACGCCAGGTAGATGACGATGCCGATGACCACCAGCAGCAGCGCCATGGCTCCGTTCTCGGCGAGTTCCTTGCCGACCTGCGGGCCGACGAATTCGACGCGGCGCAACTGGGCGCCGGGCGCCTCGGCTTCCAGCGACTTCATGACCGATTCGCCCAATTGGGAGGTGTTCTGATCGGCTTTGAGCGGCAGGCGGATCATGACGTCCTGCGACGAGCCGAAGTTCTGTACCGAGAAGTCGTTGAAGCCGGACTTGCCGAGCGCGCCGCGAATCTTTTCGAGGTCGGCCGCCTGCTGGTAAGCGACCTCGATCAGCGTGCCGCCGGTGAATTCCACTGACAGGTGCAGACCCTTGCTGAACAGGAACACGACTGCCAGCAGGAAGGTTACCAGCGAAATGATGTTGAACTTCAGCGCATGGCGCATGAAGGGGATGTCTTTTTTGATGCGGAAAAATTCCATGACCGTTTTCCCTTATTTCTGGCCGTTGACCGCAGCAGAGCCGGTGCTGTTGCCCGGTTTCCAGATCTGGCCGATGGCCACCTTGGTCAGCTTCTTCTGGCGACCGTAGATCAGATTGACCAGCGAACGCGAGACGACCACGGAGGAAAAAATCGAGGTCAGGATGCCGAGGCAGTGCACCACGGCAAAGCCGCGGATCGGACCGGAGCCGAAGATGAGCAGGGCGAGGCCGGCGATCAGCGTCGTGATGTTGGAGTCGAGAATGGTCCCGAAGGCGCGTTCATAGCCTTCCGAAATCGCCGCCTGCGGCGGCATGCCGGCGCGCAGCTCTTCCCGTATCCGTTCATTGATCAGCACGTTGGCGTCGATCGCCATCCCGAGCGTCAGCGCGATGGCGGCGATGCCGGGCAGGGTCAGCGTCGCCTGCAGCAGCGACAGTAGCGCGATCAGGAACAGCAGGTTGGAGGCCAGCGCCAGCACCGAGACGACACCGAACATCTGGTAATAGACGATCATGAACAAGGCGATGGCGGCGAAGCCCCACATCGTCGATTGGAAACCCTTGCGGATGTTGTCGGCGCCGAGGCTGGGGCCGATGGTGCGTTCCTCGATGATGTCCATCGGTGCTGCCAGCGAACCGGCGCGCAGCAGCAGCGCGGTGTCGTTGGCTTCCATGCTGCTCATGCGGCCGGAGATCTGCACGCGGCCGCCGCCGATTTCGGTACGGATGACCGGCGCGGTGACCACTTCGCCCTTGCCCTTTTCGATCAGCAGGATGGCCATGCGCTTGCCGACGTTGTCGCGCGTGATGTCCTTGAAAATGCGGGCGCCGGCGGAGTCGAGCGTCAGGTGCACGGCCGGCTCCTGCGTCTGGTTGTCGAAGCCGGGCTGGGCGTCGGTCAGGCGATCGCCGGTCAGCACGACCTGCTTCTTGACCAGCAGCGGCTGGCCGCCGCGTTCGTTGTAGACCTCGGTGCCGAACGGCGGATTGCCGGCCAGCGCCGCTTCCAGCGCGCCCGGCGAGTCGTCGACCATGCGGATTTCCAGGGTCGCGGTGCGGCCGAGGATGTCCTTGGCCTTGGCCGTGTCCTGCACGCCCGGCAACTGGACGACGATGCGGTCGGCGCCCTGCTGCTGGATCACCGGTTCGGCGACGCCGAGTTCGTTGATCCGGTTGTGCAGGGTGGTGATGTTCTGCTTGAGCGCGAATTCGCCGATTTTCATCTGCGCTTCCGGCTTCAGCGTGGCGACCAGCCTGAGGTCGCTGCCTTCGCCCTGCTCGGCAAGGGCCAGGTCGGGCTGGCTGTCGGCGATGGCGTTGCGCGCCTTGTCGCGCGTCTCGGCGTCGCGGAACTTGACGATCAGGCGGTCACCCTCGCGATTCACGCCGGCGTGGCGCAGGTTCTTGTCGCGCATGACGGTGCGCAGGTCGGCCGAAATCGAATCGAGGCGCTTGGTCAGCGCCCCCTTCATATCCACCTGGAGCAGGAAATGCACGCCGCCGCGCAGGTCGAGGCCGAGGTACATCGGCAGCGCGTGCAGCGCGGTCAACCAGCCCGGGGAAGCCGAAAGCAGGTTGAGGGCGACGACGTACTGCGGGTCGGCCGGATCCGGGTTGAAGGTTTTTTCCAGGATGTCCTTCGCCTTCAACTGGGTATCGGTATCCCGGAGCCGGGTCTTGACGCCGTTGAAGTCGAGCTGGATGCCTTCATGGGTGATGGTGGCGCCCTTCAGGGCCTCCTCGACGCGGGCCAGGGTCTTCTGGTCAACTTTGAGCGTGGCCTTGGCGCTCGAGACCTGCACCGCCGGCGATTCGCCGAAGAAGTTGGGCAGGGTGTAGGTAAAACCCAGCACCAGCGCGACAGCGACGGTGATGTACTTCCAGAGTGGGTAGCGATTCATAGTGGCTTCAAAAGCTGAAAGGCGGCCTCGGGCCGCCCTTCGGGGGTGGTTACAGCGCCTTCAGCGAGCCCTTCGGCAGGACCAGGCCGATGGACGGCTTTTGCACGACGACTTCGGTGCCGGCGGCGATTTCGACGGTCACATAGTTTTCGTCAACCTTGACGATCCTGCCGAGAATGCCGCCTTGGGTGACCACTTCGTCGCCCTTGGACAGCGCGGCAATCAGCGCCTTGTGTTCCTTGGCCTTTTTCATCTGCGGGCGGATCATCAGGAACCACAGCACGACGAACATCAGGATCATCGGCAGCAGCTGCATCAAGCCGCCGGTGGGGTCAGCGGAGGCAGCAGCGGTCTGGGCGTGGGCGAGACTAATCATGGAAAACTCCTGAAAGCGAATAATTCGAAGCCCCGCATTCTATCACTGCCCGGACGAACGATCGCGGGCAAAGCCGGCGGCCCATTCATCCAGCGTGCCGGCCTCGATGGCGGCGCGCATTTCAGCCATGATCGTCTGATAGAAATGCAGGTTGTGGATGGTGTTGAGCATGCTGCCGAGAATCTCGCCGGCGCGGAAGAGATGGTGCAGGTAGGCGCGGCTGAATTGGGTGCAGGTGTAGCAGGTGCAGGACGGGTCGAGCGGGCCGGTGTCGGTCTTGTGCCGGGCGTTCTTGATCTTGATGTCGCCGAAGCGGGTGAACAGGTGGCCGGTGCGGGCGTTGCGCGTCGGCATCACGCAGTCGAACATGTCGATGCCGGCTTTTACCGAATGCACCAGGTCTTCCGGCGTGCCGACGCCCATCAGGTAGCGCAGCTTGTGCGTCGGCATTTTCGGCGCGACATGGGCGAGGATGCGCTGCATGTCCTCCTTAGGCTCGCCGACCGAGAGGCCGCCGATGGCCATGCCGTCGAAGCCGATGTCGTCCAGCCCGGCCAGCGACTCGTCGCGCAGGTCTTCGTACATGCCGCCCTGGACGATGCCGAACAGGGCGTTGCGGTTTTCAAGCTGGTTGTGCTCGTCGCGGCTGCGTTGCGCCCAGCGCATGCTCAAACGCATCGACTTGGCCGCTTCGTCGCGCGTTGCCGGGTAGGGCGTGCATTCATCGAAGATCATGACGATGTCGGAATTCAGAACCTTCTGAATCTGCATCGAGATTTCCGGCGTCAGGAAGAGCTTGGCGCCGTCGTGCGGCGACGAGAACTTGACGCCTTCCTCGGTGATCTTGCGCATGGCGCCCAGCGAAAATACCTGGAAGCCACCGGAGTCGGTCAGGATCGGTTTCTGCCAGCCCATGAAGTCGTGCAGGCCGTTGTGGGCCTTGATGACATCGAGCCCCGGCCGCAGCCAGAGGTGGAAGGTATTGCCGAGACAGATCTGCGCGCCGATGTCGTGCAGCGAAGCCGGTGTCATCGCCTTGACAGTGCCATAGGTGCCGACCGGCATAAATACGGGGGTCTGGACGACGCCGTGGGTCAGTGTCAGCGTGCCGCGGCGCGCCGCGCCGTCGGTTTTCAGGAGTTCAAACTGCATCGGATTTTTCCAGAAGCATGGCGTCGCCGTAGCTGAAGAAGCGGTAGCGTTCAGCCACGGCGTGGGCGTAGGCGGCGCGGATGTTGTCGAAGCCGGCAAAGGCCGAAACGAGCATCAACAGCGTCGATTTCGGCAGGTGGAAGTTGGTGATCAGCCGGTCAACGACCTTGAAGCGGTAGCCGGGGGTGATGAAGATGTCGGTCTCGGCCGGGCCGGATTTTACCGTGCCGTCGGCCGGGTTTGCCATACTCGCGGCCGACTCCAGCGCGCGCAGGCTGGTGGTGCCGACAGCGATCACCCGGCCCCCGGCGGCACGGGTGGCGGCAATGGCGGCGGCGGTGGCTTGCGGAATCTCGAAGCGTTCGCTGTGCATCTTGTGCTCGGCGATCTTGTCGACGCGCACCGGCTGGTAGGTACCGGCGCCGACATGCAGGGTCAGGAAGGCGGTGTTGATGCCTTGGGCGCGCAGGGTTTCCAGCATCGCCTCGTCGAAATGCAGGCCGGCGGTGGGGGCGGCGACGGCGCCCGGTTCGCGGGCATAGACCGTCTGATAGCGCGTTTCATCGGCGCCGTCGGCCGGATGTTCGATGTAGGGCGGCAGCGGCAGCTTGCCGTGGTGCTCGGCTAAATCCCACAGACTGCCCCGGTCGACGGTCTCCAGGGCAAAGAATTCGCCGCTCGCTCCTGCCCGGCCGGTGACGACGACCTCGAAGGCATCGGCCAGCTTCAGCTTCGTCCCCGGTTTTGGCGACTTGCTGGCGCGGACCTGGGCGATGGCGTGCGTCGCGTCGACGATGCGTTCGAGCAGCACCTCGACCTGGCCGCCGCTTTCCTTGTGGCCGAAAAAGCGCGCCTTGATGACGCGGGTATCGTTGAAGACCAGCAGGTCGCCGGCCGTGAGCAATTTGGGCAGGTCGGCAAATTGGCGGTCAAATTGCTGTTGACCGCAGACGTGCAACATCCGGCTGCCGCTGCGTTCGGCAGCCGGATGCTGGGCGATCAGTTCGGGCGGCAGGGGAAAGTCGAAGTCGTCG
>JBFZCS010000253.1:0-4036 GCA_041307825.1 Azonexaceae bacterium | reverse complement strand
GTCGTACTCCTTGACGTGCTCTTCCAGTCCCATCACCAGCTTCGGGCCGTCGGTTTCCTTGACCGAGATGAAGTTCTCGATCGCCAGCGTGTCCATGACCTGGCCGCCGAAGCGCTCGGCGAGCAGGCCGGTGCGGATGCCCTTGCGCGCCGCGTAGATTGCGGCGGCCGCGCCGGCCGGGCCGCCGCCGACGATGAGCACGTCGTAGGGCGCCTTGGCGTTGAGCTTTTCGGCATCGCGGGCGGCGGCGCCGGTATCCAGTTTGGCGATGATTTCCTCGATACTCATGCGCCCCGCGCCGAATTCCTCGCCGTTGAGGAACATGGTCGGCACGGCCATGATCTGGCGCTGGTTGACGATGTCCTGAAACAGCGCGCCGTCGATCATCGTGTGGCTGACGCCGGGGTTGAGCACGGCCATCAGGTTCAGCGCCTGCACGACGTCCGGGCAGTTGTGGCAAGACAGCGAAATGAAGGTCTGGAACTCGAAAGTGCCGGGCAGTGCCTTGATCTGCTCGATCACTTCGGCGTCGACCTTGGGCGGGTGACCACCGGTCTGCAACAGGGCGAGGATCAGCGAGGTGAACTCATGGCCCATTGGGATGCCGGCAAAGCTGATGCGTGCCTTTTCGCCCGGACGGCCAACGGCAAAGGAAGGGCGCAGCGCGGCTTCGCCATCTTCACGCAGGCTGACCTTGGCAGACAGTTCGGCGATGTCCAGCAGCAGACCGCGCATTTCCTGCGCCGCGGTGCTATCGTCGAGCGAGGCGACGAGTTCGATCGGGGTCTGCAGCTTTTCGAGGTAGGCCTTGAGCTGGGTCTTGATGTTTGCGTCGAGCATGTAGTTCTCCCTTTTTGAGAATTTCAGTGAAAAGGGGCTCGCCGGCCCCTTTTCAGTGGAATCCGCACCGCTCCCGGGCGGGAGCGGCTTGGTGGTGAGATGCGTTCGTTAATGCTTAGATCTTGCCGACCAGGTCGAGCGACGGAGCCAGAGTCTTGTCGCCTTCCTTCCACTTGGCCGGGCACACTTCGTTGGGGTGCTTGGCCACGTACTGGGCTGCCTGGAGCTTGCGGATGGTTTCCTTGACATCGCGGGCGATGGCGTTGTCGTGGACTTCCAGGGTCTTGATCATGCCATCGGGGTCTATGATGAAGGTGCCGCGCAGGGCCAGGCCGGCTTCGTCAATATGCACGTCGAAGGCGCGGGTCAGGGCGTGGGTCGGATCGCCGACCAGCGGGAACTTGGCCTTGCCGACGGCCGGCGAGGTCTCATGCCACACCTTGTGCGAGAAATGGGTGTCGGTGGTAACGATGTAAACCTCGGCACCCGCCTTCTGGAACTCGGCGTAGTGTTCGGCCGCATCTTCCACTTCAGTCGGGCAGTTGAACGTGAAGGCGGCCGGCATGAAAATCAGGACCGACCACTTGCCCTTCAGGCTGGCTTCGGTGACTTCGATGAACTTGCCGTTGTGGAATGCCTGGGCCTTGAACGGTTGAACCTGGGTGTTGATAAGGGACATGCGGTTTTCTCCTTGGTTGATGATAATGACAACAATTGAATGATAGTTCGCCTCCCGGCATTGAGCCAATTGAATCGGGATATATCTTTAATAGGCATCGCCTATCGCAGCCGCCGATCGGAAGCTAGTTCAAAAGTATTAGTTGTAATTGTCAATTGGTATTACTTGGGGGGCCAGGCGCACGTTAGTTGATTCAAATCAACGGAATAAGCACCCGGATCCGGATCATTGCATTCGATATGGCGCTTGCCAATGGCCAAGCGTCACTCAGGAGGGTTGGACTCAATGAATATTTCAAGCGCCATCGTGCATGTTGTTCCCGCGCGTCTCGACGAGGCATGTGCTGCATTGGCGGGGATGCGGGGGGTGGAGATTCATGCCCGCAGCCCGCTCGGAAAGGTTGTCGTCACCCTTGAGGATGACGATACGGAATCGGCTGCCAATTCCTATGTGGCGCTTCATGGCATTCCCGGAGTCGCGTCGGTGGCCATGGTCTATCAATATAGCGACGAAGAGTCAGATACCGAGGAGGTAGAGGCGTGAAACTCAATCGACGGGACTTTATCAAGGCCAACGCTGCAGCAGCGGCCATTTCGGCAGCCGGCCTGGGGGCGTCGACGACCGTGGCGGCCGCCGGCAAGGATGATATCCGCTGGGACAAGTCGGCCTGCCGCTTCTGCGGTACCGGCTGCGGTGTGCTGGTCGGCACGCAGGATGGCCGTGTCGTGGCCACCCAGGGCGATCCTGATGCGCCGGTCAATCGCGGTCTGAACTGCATCAAGGGCTACTTCCTGTCCAAGATCATGTACGGCGCCGACCGCGTCAAGACGCCAATGCTGCGCATGAAGGACGGCAAGTACGACAAGAATGGCGAGTTTGCGCCGATCACCTGGAAGCAGGCCTTCGACATCATGGAGGAGAAGGCCAAGGAGACGATGAAGGCCAAGGGCCCGAATGGCCTCGCCATGTTCGGTTCCGGTCAATGGACCGTCTGGGAAGGCTATGCTGCTGCCAAGCTGATGAAGGCCGGCTTCCGCACCAACAACATCGACCCCAATGCCCGCCATTGCATGGCCTCGGCAGTTGCCGGCTTCATGCGCACATTTGGCATCGATGAGCCGATGGGCTGCTACGACGACATCGAGCATGCCGATGCCTTCGTGCTCTGGGGTGCGAACATGGCCGAGATGCACCCAATCCTGTGGACACGCATCACCGACCGCAAGCTGTCCAACAAGGGGGTCAAGGTAGCTGTGCTATCGACCTTCGAGCACCGCTCCTACGAGCTGGCCGACATCCCGATGATCTTCTCGCCGCAGACGGATCTGGCGATCCTGAACTATGTCGCCAACTACATCATCCAGAACGGCAAGGTGAATCAGGCGTTTGTCGACAAGCACGTCAATTTCAAGAAAAGTGCCACCGACATCGGTTATGGCCTGCGTCCGACCCATGCGCTGGAGAAGGATGCCGGCAACAACGGCTATCCGGGCGCCGACGGCAAGCCGAAGGGCGATACCGGCAAGTCCGAGGCGATTACCTTCGACGAGTACAAGAAATTCGTTTCCGAATACACCGCCGAGTCTGTCTCCAAGCTCTCCGGCGTTTCGGTGAAGGACCTCAAGGCGCTGGCCGAGTTGTACGCCGACCCGAAGATCAAGGTGACCTCGTTCTGGACCATGGGCTTCAACCAGCATACCCGCGGTACCTGGGCGAACAACATGATCTACAACATCCACCTGCTGGTCGGCAAGATTTCCGAACCGGGCAACAGCCCGTTCTCGCTGACCGGCCAGCCGTCCGCCTGCGGCACTGCACGCGAGGTGGGCACCTTCTCGCATCGCCTGCCGGCCGACATGGTGGTGACCAATCCGGAGCACCGCAAGATTACCGAGCGCTTCTGGGGGCTGCCGGACGGCACCATCCCCGACAAGCCGGGCTTCCATGCCGTGGCGATGGCGCGGGCGCTGAAGGACAAGAAAGTCAATTTCTACTGGCAGCAGTGCAACAACAACATGCAGGCTGGCCCCAACATCAACGAGGAGCTCTTCCCCGGCTGGCGTGATCCGGCGAACTTCATCGTCGTTTCCGATCCGTATCCGACGGTTTCCGGGATGGCTGCCGACCTGATTCTGCCGACCGCGATGTGGGTCGAAAAGGAAGGCGCCTACGGCAACGCCGAGCGCCGTACCCAGTTCTGGCGCCAGCAGGTCAAGGCACCCGGCGAGTCCCGTTCCGATGTCTGGCAGGTCATGGAGTTTTCCAAGCGCTTCAAGGTCGAGGATGTCTGGCCGGCCGAACTGGTCGCCAAGGCGCCGAAACTCAAGGGCAAGACCTTGTACGATGTGCTGTTCGCCAATGGCGCGGTCGACAAGTACAAGATAGGCGAAATCGCCGAAGGCTTCGATAACGACGAATCCAAGTACTTCGGATTCTACGTTCAGAAGGGGCTGTTCGAGGAATACGCACAATTCGGTCGCAAGCACTACCACGATCTGGCTGACTTCAATGTCTACC
>JBFZCS010000252.1:0-16768 GCA_041307825.1 Azonexaceae bacterium | reverse complement strand
CTCAAGGAAGGCGATACGCTGGCCGTCTGGCCGCCGATTGCCGGTGGCTGAGGGGGCGTTTCCCTGGAGTCGCAGCCGCGTGCGGCTGATGAGCAGTACGCCGGATGAATTCCGGCGTGCCATGTTCATGGCATTCGGCGACGCGGTGACCGAGGATGGCGCCGGGCTGCTGGTCACGGAAGGCGAGGTTCGCCTGCATTTCGCCTTGAGCAGCGAAAAGCCGTTGCGGATCGGTGCGCTGCAACTGGGCACCCTGCGCGTCGAAGTCACGGTTTTTCAGGGCGACGAACCGGCGGCGTCCGCCTTGCTCAACCGGATTGACCGGGCGACGCAGCGCGGCGGGGGTTAGCCTGTGGCGGGCGGATTGTCGATGTAGGTGGCGATGTCGACCGCGTCGATCTGCTCCGGCCGCATGTGCTGCTCGGCATACTCGCGATAGACCCCGGAGCGCAGGAAGAGATCGAACAGCTCGGGGTCGATGTGCTGGTCTTTCTTCATGAAGGACATGATCCTGAGCGCCTCCGAAAGCGTCTTGCCCTTCTTGTAAGGGCGGTCGACCGCGGTCAGGGCTTCGAAAATGTCGGCGATCGCCATCATGCGGGCGACCGGACTCATCTCGTCGCGCGTCAGGCGGCGCGGATAGCCGGTGCCGTCCATCTTTTCGTGGTGGCCGGCGGCGATTTCCGGGACGTTGCGCAGATGCTTGGGGAAAGGCAGCTGGGTCAGCATGATCAGCGTTTGTACGATGTGCTCGTTGATCTTGTAGCGTTCCTCTTCCGACAGCGTGCCGCGGGCGACGCCGAGGTTATACAACTCGCCCTTGTTGTAGAGCACCTCGGGCACCGGCATGCGAAATCCCCATTTGTTGTCGGGCGGCATGCGGTCGCGCGCCTGGCGCTCGAAAATGTGCTCCGGCTTGTCGGCCAGCAGCGCTTCCTGGGCCGGCAGCTCGGGGGCCGGCGTGCGTGCCTTGCGTGCCTTTTCCTCGTGCGAAATGCCGATGCGGTCGTCGAGGGTGCGCGTCCACGTCCGGGCGGCAATGGCCTGCAGCCGGTCGAGTTTTTCCGGGGCCATGAATTCGCCGCCTTCGTTGCATTCGGCGATGAAGGCAAAGTCGTCGTCGAGGCCGGCAAGCGTTTCCGCCAGCCGGGCATTTGCCGCCGCTTCCGCTTCGCCGGCGGCGATGGCCTTCAGGCAGGCGATCTCGGCGTCGCGCTTCAACACCTCGAAGCGCATGCGCACTTCGTGGATGCGGTCGTAGAGCGTTTCCAGCTTGGTCGCCTTGTCGACCACGTATTCCGGCGTCGTCACCTTGCCGCAGTCGTGCAGCCAGGCGGCGACATGCACCGCTTCCCATTCCTCGTCGCCGAGCGCGAAATCCTTGTACGGGCCGCTGGTTTCGGCACAGGCGGCGCGTGCCAGCATCTTGGTCAGTTCCGGCACGCGGGCGCAATGGCCGCCGGTATAGGGACTCTTGGCGTCGATGGCGCTGGCGATCAGCTGGATGAAGGCGGCGAAGAGCAGCTTCTGGGCCTTGATCAGCTCCTTGCTTTCCAGCGAAACCGCGACCGATCCGGAGAGCGCCTCGACGAAGCTGAGGCGGGCGGCGTCGGTGTCGTTCCGGCACAGCAGCAGCATGGCGCCGACCAGCTGGTGCTGGCGGTTGAGCAGTGGCACGGCGATGGCATGGCTTGCCGGGCAGGCCGCCAGCACCTGATCGAGGCCAAGGGTGCGCACGTCGTCGGCGGCGAGGGCGGCGGCACGCGGTACTCCGGCGGCGAGGGCGGCGCCAAGCAGCGGGCCGGCCGCCTGCAGGTCGATGCTAGACGTTCCATCCGGCAGCGGTGTGCCGTCCGCTTGCAGCGCAGCGGCCGGCAGCAGGCGGTCGTCGTCGGCGAGGAAAAGGATGCCGGCTTCGGCGCCGGCGGCTGGCAGCGTCTCGCCGAGCAGGCGCGGCAACAGGCGGTCGAAGTCATTCTCCGCGGCGACCGCCATGTTGATGTCGAGAAAACGGCGGATCGTCCGCTTCATGCTGTCCATGGTCAACGTCAGGTCGTTGACTTCGAGTACCAGCGAATCGACCTTTATCGGCTGCGAGAACTCGAAGCGGCGGATCGCCTCCGCCTCGCCGGCCAGTTGGCGCAAGGGTCCGGAAATGCGGTGCGCCAGGCCCCAGGTGATCGGGATTGACAGCAGGATGACCAGCACGGTTGCGATCAGTGAATGCTGCATCAGCTGCTGGGCTGAAGCCATCAGTTCGGCATCGGGAATCGCCGTGATCAGGAACAGCGGTGCGGCGCCTTCAAGCTTGACCGGGCGCAGCGCGGCATACCATTTGGCGCCATCGACGGTGAGCGCGAGGTCGCGGCCGCCGGTCTCGTCCAACGCCTGCAGCAGCGGCGCCAGTTGCCCGAGAACCGGAATGCCGAGTTCGTTCAGGCGGGCCAGACCCGGCTTGCCATCCGTGCCGCCGGAAATCTTGATGGCCTGCGCGGAATCCTCGTAGGCGATGGTGAAGCCCTGCCGGTTGGCCAGCACGACATGGCTGCCCGGCGTGACCTTCTGCTTCGCCAGACTGCGGTCGAGAGTTTCCAGCAGGATGTCGGCGCCGACCACGGCATCGGCGTTGCTGGCCCGGTTGGCGATGGTCGTGCCGACCTTCTGGCTGGTGAAAAACAGATAGGGCGCCGTCTTGATCTGCCCGCTGGCCGCCTGCGCTGCTGCGTACCAGTCGCGGGTGCGCGGGTCGTAGGACAGCGCATAGTCGGGCAGGTCGTCGCTGCGCAGCAGCTTCAGCGCGGCGTCGAAGAAGATGAAGCTGCCGCGTGCCGCATCGTCCCCGCGTTCGATGCTCTGCACCATGTAGGTGGCCTCGGGCGGGGCGTTGAAGGTCTTGCCTTCTTCCGGGGTGCGGAACCGCCGGACCATGAAGAAATCACCATTTCCGTAGCCGACGTAGAGCGAGGTGAGGGCCGCCGAGTTGTTCAGCGCCTCGCGCATGAAGCCGAGATTCTTCAGGCGCTCGGCGAGTGATGTAGTCTGGGTGATGCCGTCGTAACTGAGGAGGCGGGCCGCCATTTCGGCCGGGCCGATGAGGTTGGTGAATTCGCCGAGGGTTTCGCGGCTGATGCGCGTGTTCAGTTCGCCGGCCGTCGCCTGGAGGATTTTCTGGCTGTTGTAGTAGCCGAGGCCACCGATGACGCCACCGACCAGCAGGATGAGGACGATGAACAGCGTCGAGATATGAACATGGAGCGGCAAGCGGCGTTTCATGGCGACGTCTCAAGGGCCAGGGAATGCTCATGTTACGCGCAACATTCCCGGGTTTAAACTTCGGCATCACATTCGGGAAAAACAATTCGTCATGCGCCAGACCATCAGCTTCATCACCCTCGGCGTCGGCGACCTGGCCAGGAGCCGCGCCTTCTACGCGGCGCTCGGCTGGCGGGAGTCGTCCGGCAGCCAGCCGGAAATCGCCTTCTTCAATGCCGGCACCGTAGTCTTCGGTCTGTTTCAGCGCGCCGCACTGGCCGAAGACGCCAACGTCCCGCCGGCCGGCAGCGGCTTCCCCGGCTTCACGCTGGCGCACAACGTCGACTCGCAGGGCGCGGTCGACTGCCTGCTAGCCGAGGCTGAAGCAGCCGGCGCTCGGCTCGTGCAGCCGGCCGGCAAGGTTGCCTGGGGCGGCTATCGCGGCTATTTCGCCGACCCCGACGGCTTTCTCTGGGAGGTCTGCTGGAACCCCTTCTTTCCCTTGGACGAGCACGGGCACGTGCGCCTGCCGACGTGAGCGGGCAGCTTACTTGCCCGGCGTTGTCCCGAAGCGCCCCAGTTCCTCGCGGGTGTTGATGTTCTCGAAGGCCTCGGTTTCGTCGTCGAAGGCGACTTCGACCACTTTCAGCGTCGCGTACCAGTCGGCCATCTTGCGCTCGCCGCGAGCCAGATATTCCGTCAGGTGCGGCAGCACGGTGCGCCGGCACAGGCAGAACACCGGTTGCGGCTGGTCGAAGGTGCGGGCGACGGCGAGATCGGCGGCGTTCGCGGTCAACCCCTGAAACAGGCGAAAAATCAGGTCGGCCGGCAGGAAAGGCGAATCACACGGCGCGGTGGCGATCAGCGGGTGCGTCGCCGCCGCCAGCGCGGCATGCAGCCCAGCCAGCGGGCCGGCAAAATCGGGAATCTGGTCGGGCACCACGCGGTAGCCGAAGGCGGCATAGTGTTCGCCGTTCTGGTTGGCGTTGATCAGCAACTCGTCGACCTGCGGCGCCAGCCGTTCGATGACGTGGCTGACCAGCCGCCGCCCGTTCAGCAACTGCAGCCCCTTGTCGACGCCGCCCATGCGGCGCCCGAGACCGCCGGCGAGGACGGCGCCGGTAATTTTTTCGCTCATCGCGTGAAGCGCTCCGCGGCTAAAAACAGGTAGCAGCGGTCATCTTAACCCAGGCAGCGATCCCCGGCTTGTCGCGCAGCCAAATGCCGTCCCCGGTGGTATCCTCGCAAGGCCCCGCGGGTGACCGCCGGGCGTTGCCATCTCCGAGCCCATGACCCAAACGCTTCTGGATGCGCTCAGCCTGCTGGGCAGCTTCGATCATCGCCTGCTCGACATTGTCGCGCTCTCGCTGCGCGTGAGCCTGACGGCGCTCGTCATCGGCGCGCTGCTCGGCCTGCCGCTCGGCGCCTGGCTGGCGGTGGCGAATTTTCGCGGGCGCGGCGCCCTGATCGTTGCGCTCAATGCGCTGATGGGCCTGCCTTCCGTGGTCGTCGGCGTGCTCGTTTATCTGGCGCTGTCGCGCAGCGGGCCGTTCGGCAGTTACGGCCTGCTGTTTTCGCCGGCGGCGATGATCGTCGCCCAGAGCGTGCTGGTCGTCCCGCTGATCGCCGCCGTCACCCGGCAGATCGTCGAGGACGCATGGCGCGACTACGCGCCGGAGCTCTCGCTGATCGGCATCGGCCGCGCCCAGGCGGTGGCGCTGTTGCTGGCCGACTGCCGGTTTTCCCTGAGCGTCGCGATGCTCGCCGGACTCGGCAGGGCGATGTCCGAAGTGGGGGCGGTGATGATCGTCGGCGGCAACATCGACGGTTACACGCGGGTGATGACGACGGCCATCGCCTTGGAAACCAGCAAGGGCGATCTCGCCTTGTCGATTGCGCTGGGTATTGTCCTGATGGCGCTCATTCTCGGCCTCAACATCGCCGTGCATTTCATACGCGGCTGGGCGCTGCGGAGGTATGGCTGATGTTTCCGCTGCGTATCGATGCCCTGCGTTTCGCCCCGGAAGGCCGGGTGGTGCTCGACGAACTGGATCTCGTTCTGCCCGGCGAAGGAATCAGCGTCATTCTCGGTCCCAACGGTGCTGGCAAGACTGTGCTGCTCAGGCTGCTCGCCGGCTTGCTGCCGGTACATGGCGGGACCATCGTGTGGGGCGATGCGGCACAACCGGCCGGCCGGCTGGCGATGGTTTTTCAGCAGCCGATGCTGCTGCGCATGTCGGTGTTCGCCAATGTCGAATTCGCCCTGCGCCCGCAAGCGATGAATTCCGCCGAACGCCGCGCGCGGACGAGCGAGGTGCTGGAGCGTGTCGGTCTGGCGTATCGGGCGCGCGATTCCGCCCGCCTGCTTTCCGGCGGTGAGCGCCAGCGCCTGGCGCTCGCCCGTGCCTGGGCGATGCGCCCGCGCCTGCTGCTCCTCGACGAACCGACGGCCAGTCTCGACCCGTCGGCGACCGAGGCGGTCGAGCGCATCATCCGCGAAATTCGTACCGAGGGTGCAAAGGTGCTGATGACGACGCATAATCTCGGGCAGGCAACCCGCCTCGCCGATGACATCATTTTTCTGGCGGAGGGCCGCGTGCAGGAGCACGAACCGGCGCAACGCTTTTTCGCCCACCCGCAATCGCCGGCGGCGCGGGCTTTCATGCAAGGAGAACTGCCATGGCGCATAGCTTTCGATCGTTGATGCTTGTCCTCGGCCTGCTGGCCGGCACGGTTCACGCCGACGAAACCCTGGTCGTCGCGTCGACCACCTCTACCGAGCAGTCCGGTCTGTTCGGCTGGATTTTGCCAAAATTCGAGCAGTCGACCGGGATCAAGGTCCGCGTCGTCGCTGTAGGCACCGGTCAGGCGCTGGACATCGGCCGCCGCGGCGATGCCGACGTTCTGTTCGTCCATGACCGCGCCGCCGAGGATAAATTCGTCGCCGAAGGCTACGGCAGCTACCGCAAGGACGTGATGTACAACGATTTCGTCTTCGTCGGCCCCAAGGAGGATCCGGCGAAAACACGCGCCGCCGGCAGTGCGCTCAATGCGCTGAAGGCGATCGCCGCCAGCGGCCAGCCCTTCGTTTCGCGCGGTGACAAGAGCGGCACGCATGCCGCCGAACTGCGCCTGTGGAAGGATGCCGGGGTCGATCCGAAGGCGCTGGCTGGCTACAAGGAAACCGGCAGCGGCATGGGCCCGACGCTGAACATGGCGGCGGCGACCAACGCCTACACGCTGTCCGACCGCGCGACCTGGTACGCCTTCAAGAACCGCCGCGACCTCGACCTCGTTTTTGCCGGCGACCCGGTCCTGTTCAACCCCTACGGCGTGATCCCCGTGAACCCGGCGCGCCAACCGCATGTCAGGAAGGAGGCCGCCGAGCGCTTCGCCCAGTGGCTGACCTCGCCGGCCGGGCAGGAGGCGATCGCTGCCTTCCGCGCCGACGGCCAGCAGGTCTTCTTCCCCAACGCCAAACCGTGACGCCATGACCGACACCTCCTCCTGCGCTTCTTACGCACCTGAAAACCGCGCTTTTTCCGCCGCCGAGGCGCGCGGCCGCATGGTCGCCGAGGTGGTGCCGATCACCGGCCGCGAGTTTCTGCCGGTGCGCAGCGCGCTGGGGCGCATCCTGGCCGCCGACATCGTTGCTCCGCACGACGTGCCGGCGCATGACAACTCGGCGATGGATGGCTACGCGGTGTGCTACGAAAGCTTGGCCGGCGAGGGCGAAACGCGGCTGCAGGTGGTCGGCACCGCCTATGCCGGCAATGCCTTCTCGGGGCTGGTCGGCAAGGGACAGGCGGTGCGCATCATGACCGGCGCCGTGCTGCCGGCGGGGGCGGATACCGTGGTGGTGCAGGAGGCGACGCGCGTCGAGGACGGCGCCGTTTTCGTTCCCGCCGGCCAGAAGCAGGGCCAGAACACCCGCCGCGCCGGCGAGGATCTGGCGCGCGGCGCCGTGGCGCTGGCTGCCGGCAAGCGGGTCGGCCCGGCCGAACTCGGGTTGATCGCCTCGCTCGGCGTCGGCGAGGTCGCGGTCAGGCGCCGCCTGCGCGTTGCCTTCTTCTCGACTGGCGATGAGCTGGCGTCGATCGGCAAGCCCCTGGCGCCGGGCGAGATCTATGACAGCAACCGCTACAGCCTGCACGGCCTGCTGACCCGGCTCGGCGCCGACATCATCGACCTCGGCGTCGTCCCCGACGTGCCGGAGGCGCTGGAAGCGGCGCTGCGCGAAGCCGCCGGGGTTGCCGACGCGATCATCACCACCGGCGGCGTGTCGGTCGGCGAGGCGGATTTTGTCCGGGAAATCCTCGCCAAGGTGGGCGCGGTCAGTTTCTGGAAACTCAATATCAAGCCGGGCCGCCCGATGGCCTTCGGCAAGGTCGGCGACGCCTGGCTGTTCGGCCTGCCCGGCAACCCGGTGGCGGTCATGGTCAGCTACACCCAGTTCGCGCTCGACGCGCTGTTGCGCCTGTCGGGTCTCGATCCCGTTCCCGAGCGCCCGCTGCTGACCGTGACGGCCGCCAACGCCATCAAAAAGCAGCCCGGGCGCCGCGAATACCTGCGCGGCACGGTTGCTGCGGTCGACGGCCGCTGGCAGGTCAAAACCACCGGCAATCAGGGTTCGGGGGTGCTGCGCTCGATGTCGGAAGCCAACTGCTTCGTCGTCCTGCCCGAAGACTGCACCGGTGTGCAGGCCGGAGACAGCGTCGCGGTGCAGCTGTTCGACGGTTTGCTGTAGCTCTGTCGGCCCTCAGTCGGCCAACTCGACCTGGCCGCTGACGGTCGTCGTCACCAGGCTTTCGCCTGCTTCCATCGGCAATGGCGCTGCCGCATCGGCCGCCATGGCGCGGCTGGCGCGCATGATCGGCATCGGCGGCAACTGGCCGCTTTGCTGAATGCTCAGGTGGCGAATCTTGTAGGGCTTGCCGAGCACCTCGGCAACCACCGCGGCGCGCTGGCGGAAGGCGGCAATGGCGTCGCGCGTCGCTTCGTCCTCGACCTTCCGGCGCGTCTCCGGCGTTGGCAGCTGGCTGACGCCGCTGACCGCCAGCCGCATCTGCTGCAGCTGGCCGAGCAGTTCGGAAACCGCCGCCGCGTCACGCGATTCGAGAATCAGCTCCGAGTGGATGCGCCAGCTTTCGATTTTCTGGTTCTGGCCATAGACCGGGAAAGTGCTCTGGCGGCCACTCTTGACCGAGACGCCCAGCCTGGCCTTGATGACCTTGAGTCCTTCGGCGATGTCCTGATTGACGCGGCGCGCCAGTTCGGCCGGGTTGCTGCCGCTGGCCTCGGCGAAGACCGTGGCGCGCACCATGTCGTTGGCGGCCGGTCGGCTCGCTTCGGCCGTCAGATCGACGGTGGTGCCGGCGCCGGCAGTCGCGCACAGCAGCATGCCGGTCAGTAGCGCGAGGCAGGGTTTGCGCATGGCGTTCATCTTTCTGCGGTGTCGCCTTGCAGTTCGCCGACAATGCGCTCGCAATACGCGATATGGCGCATCGCCACGGTGTTGACCGACCAGTAGCCGATGCCGGCGGCAACGATCTGCCCGGCAATCGGCACCAGGCGCGCGGCTTCCATGGTCGTCAGGCGCAGGCCGACGACGCGCACGATGCGCCCGATCAGCAGCGGCGTCGTCAGCCGTGCGGCGAGCGTTCCGCCGGCGCTGGCAAGTAACCGATAGACCAGAGCCTGGCGCTGGGTCGGGAGCATGCCGATCTGCGCCTCGCTGAGGCCGAAATGTTCGTTGATGCGGTTGATCAGCCGGGTCATCAAGGCCAGGTCGGTCGCCAGATCGATGCCCGGGACCGGAATCAGCGAAGTGGCCGCCGCCAGTGCAGCCCGCCGCCGGGCCATGGCGCGGCACTCCTTGCGCAAGGTGTCGACCGGATGCTGCTCGGGCGCCTCGGCCCAGGCGGCATCGATGGTGGTGGCGGTCATTGTGCCGGGCCAGTCATTCAGGAATTTCCGGACTGGCCGCTGCCGCGCACCTTGCCGACGATGAACAGCAGCAGGATGGCGACGACCACCGAGGCGATGAAGCCGGCACCCTCGCCGGCCTGGTACCAGCCGAGGTACTGGCCGATGACGCCGGCGAGGAACGAGCCGGCGATGCCGAGGAGGATGGTGACGATGAAGCCCATGTTCTCCTTGCCGGGGTGCAGGAATCTGGCGAGCACGCCGATGACGAAGCCCAGAATGATGGTCCAGAAGATGCCGCTCATGGTTTGAATCCTCCTCGAAGAAACGAAAGGCACCCGGCGCGCGGGTAAGGTTTGCATGTTAACGCGTGTCGTGCCGCGAAAGTTGGCAGTGCTGCCAAAAAATGATCCGCACGCCGCAGCGGGCGGTCATCCCTGCCTTGGCGGCGCGGCTTGCCGGTCGTCAGGCGTATCCTGGCCTCCAGCCGTCCGCGATCGCCGCCACTTCGCCGGCGGAACGCCCTCCCATTGGGAAAACGCCCGGTTGAACGCGGTGACGTCCGAATAGCCGAGCAGCGCGGCGATGGTTTCGATGCTGCTCCGGGTGTCGCACAGCAACTGGCGTGCCGTCTGGTGGCGGCCTTCGGCGTAAAGCTCGCGAAAGCTCGTGCCGCTGTCCTTGAGGCGGCGATTCAAGGTGCGCTGATGCATCGAGAAATGCCCGGCCAGTTCATCGAGGGTGCAACGCTGGCTGCCGAGCAGGAAGATCAGGGCCTGGTAGGCCTTTTCGCGGAAATCCTGGTTGGAATAGCGCCGCATGCCCTCGATGTGCTGCAGGAGGTGCTGGCGCAATGCCGGATCGGCCTGTTGCACCCGCCTGGCTAGCCAGGCGGTGGGGAAGACCAGGGCGTTGTGCGGGGCGTTGAAGCGCAGGGGGGCCTGAAAGAAGAAGTGGTGATAGGCGCCGAGTTCGGCGGGTGCGTCGCGGCGGAAACAGACTTCGAGGGGCTGCCATTCCGGGCCGCAAAGGCTGCGCATGATGTTCCACATGATCGCCACGGCGGCATCGCCGATCTGCTCCGCCCCTTCTATGCCGGGCAGATGGATCGTGTAGCCGAGCAGCGTGGTTTCGTCGCCGACCTCGATGAATGGTGCCGCTCCCCGGTCATGGAGGTCAATGTTGGTGATGACTTCGTTGAGCGCCGTCACGACGTCCGGCGCGTGTCTGAGCAGGAAGCCCGGGGCGCCGAGCGTCGAAGCGTTGCCGCGCTGTCCGATAAGGAGCCCGAAGTGGGGGCAGGCGGTGGCTAGCGCACTAGTCTTGACGATTCGCCCCATCAGTTCGTAGGCAATGGGGTTGTCAGGATTGTGAAAATAGTCCTCGCTCAGTCCGAATGTCTTCAGCAACGGGCCGGGAGCAACGCCGAATTCACGGAGCAGCTCCGGCACCACACATATCGGCGCGATACGAATTTCGCCTTTTTGCGGCAAGGGTAGCTGGGGGGTTTTCCTGTTAGGCATTCTGCTCACCTGTGCTTTATCGCTGTCGTGAATTGTCAATTATTTGTCGGGAATTGTCATTCAATGAATCATGGGTGAGGCATAGAATGCAGTGTGACCCGCTTGCTTGACCGCCTTGCTGGCGGCAATGCGATCACGAGGCTGTCACATGCATTGCGCATGATTCATGCAGAAGCGCAATTCGGAAAATTCAGCGATCCGCAGAGGAACGAGATGAAAACACCATTTTCAATGGCGGCACTGGTGGGGGCGCTGTTGCTGCCCGCCCTCGGTGCCCAGGCGCAAACTGCGGCCGAACCGGACAACTGGAAGTTTTCGGTGATGCCCTATCTTTGGCTGCCTGCGGTCGATGGCAAGTTAAACTTCGGCCCGCCGCCGGTAAGCGGCGGCAGCGCCAACGTCGAACTCGATGCCAGCAATTACCTCGACAGCCTGGACTTCGCCGGCATGGTGACCGGTGTCGCACGCAAGGGCCGCTGGTCGGTCGGCACCGACCTGATCTACCTGCATTTCTCCAACACGGACAGCAAGGTCGCCAGCGTCGATCTCAATCCCGGCAGCGGGCCGATCAACGTTTCCACTTCCTCGCTCAACGCCGGCGCCAGCGTCGACCTCAAGGGCCTGGTGTGGACCATGGCCGGCGGCTATGCGCTGGTCCAGGAGCCGAAGGCGAGCTTCGAGGTGATCGGCGGTTTCCGCTACCTCGGCCTCGACGTCAAGAGCGACTGGCAGCTGACGGCCACGGTGACCGGCACCGGGCCGCTCGGCAATACGGCCACTTTCGCGCGTTCCGGCAGCGCCGACAAAAGTGAAAACATCTGGGCCGGCATCATTGGCGCCCGCGGTCGTTTCAATTTCGGCGAAAGCGACTGGTTCGCCAACGGCTACGTCGATGTTGGCGGCGGCTCCTCGACCTTCACCTGGCAGGGCGCGGCCGGCGTCGGCTATGCCTTCAAGTGGGGCGACGTCATTCTCGACTACCGCTATCTGTATTACAGCCAGGACGACGGCAAGCTCATCGACAGCCTGAGTTTTGGCGGCCTGGCGCTCGGAGCCAACTTCCGCTTCTGATCAAGCGGCAACGTGTAATTACCTGGAGTGACAATATGCGAAAATCCACCCTTGCAGTGATTTTCGGGCTTGCGGGGCTGTTGACCGCAACAGTCTCGCAAACGGCCTCTGCCCAGCAGGTGACCGGCGTGCTCGGATCACCGAGCGCCACGACCACGGTCAGCAACCGGCAGTTGCCGGCGCCCGATCCGAAGTTCGGCGGCGTCATCAAGAACGACGCGCTGAGCTCGAAAGCGTGGTGGGCGCCGCGGGTCGTGCCGCCGAAGGGCGCACCCAACGTGCTGCTGATCATCACCGACGACGCCGGCTTTGGCGTGCCGAGCACCTTCGGCGGCGTCATCCCGACGCCGACGATGGACCGCATCGCCAGCGAAGGCCTGCGTTACAACCGCGTCTTCTCGACCGCGCTGTGCTCGCCGACGCGCGCCGCGCTGATCACCGGGCGCAACCACCACTCGGCCGGCTTCGGGGTGGTCTCGGAGCAGTCCACCGGCTTCCCGGGTTATAACAGCATCATCGCCAAGGACAAGGCGACGATCGGCCGCATGTTGCTCGACAACGGCTACGCCACCTCCTGGTTTGGCAAGAACCACAACACGCCGTCCTTCGCCGCCAGCCAGGCCGGGCCGTTCGACCAGTGGCCGGGCGGCATGGGCTTCGAATACTTCTACGGTTTCGTCGGCGGCGACGCCAACCAATGGCAGCCCAACCTGTTCCGTAACACGACGCAGATCTTTCCGTTCGAGGGCAAGCCCGGCTGGAACCTGGTTACCGGGATGGCCGACGACGCCATCGATTACATGAACCGGATGCACCAGATCCAGCCGGACAAGCCGATCTTCATCAAGTACGCGCCGGGTGCCACGCACGCGCCGCACCACCCGACCAAAGAGTGGGTGGACAAGATCAGCAAGATGAAACTCTTCGATGGCGGCTACGAGAATCTGCGCGAGACCATCTTCGCGAACCAGAAGAAACTCGGCGTGATTCCGCAGGATGCCAATCTGCCGCCGTGGCCCAAGGAGCTGCTCAAGCCTTGGGATCAACTGACTGCGGACGAGAAAAAGCTCTTCATTCGTCAGGTCGAGGTCTTCGCCGCGTATGCTGCCTACAGCGACTACGAGATCGGCCGCGTGATCCAGAGCTTCCAGGACCTCGGCAGGCTCGATAACACCCTGATCATCTACATCAACGGCGACAACGGCACCAGCGCCGAGGGCGGGCCGCTGGGCACGCCCAACGAGGTCGCGTGGTTCAACGGCATCCCCGAGATGCCCGTCGACGTGCAGATGAAGTGGTACGACGTCTGGGGCCCTGAGCAGACCTACAACCACATGTCGGCCGGCTGGTCGTGGGCCTTCGACACGCCGTTCTCTTGGTTCAAGCAGAACGCCTCGCGGCTCGGCGGCGTCAACCAGAACATGGTGGTGTCGTGGCCGGCGCGCATCAAGGACAAGGGCGGCCTGCGCCAGCAGTTCGTGCACGTCATCGACGTCGTGCCGACTATCCTCGAAGCCGCCGGCATCAAGGCGCCGGAGATGGTGGATGGCATCAGGCAGGCGCCGATCGAAGGCACCAGCTTTGCCTACACCTTCGATGCGGCCAACGCCAAGATACCGTCGCGACACAAGACGCAATACTTCGAGATGATGGGCCAGTGGGCGCTCTACGACGAGGGCTGGTTCCTCAGCACCAAGGTCAACCGTGCGCCGTGGCAGGCCTTCGGCGCGGCCAACCCCGATCCACTGAACAACCAGGTGCTCGAGCTCTACAACTTGGGCACCGACTTCAACCAGACCACGGACCTCGCCGCCCAGAACCCGCAGAAGGTCAAGGAGTTGAAGCAGAAGTTCATCGCCGAGGCCAAGAAGCATCAGGTCTTCCCGATGGATGCTTCGGTCGCAGCCCGCATCGTCGCACCGCGCCCGAACATCACCGCCGGCCGGACGGAATTCGTCTATACGCGGCCGATGGTCGGGCTGCCGCAGGGCGATTCGCCGTTCCTGCTGAATGCGTCCTACACGATCACTGCCGACATCGACGTGCCGCAGGGCGGCGCCGAGGGCATGATCCTGACCTCGGGTGGACGCTTCGCCGGCTATGGCTTCTACCTGCTCAAGGGCAAGCCGGTGTTCCTGTGGAACCTGGTCAACCTGAAGCGGGTGAAATGGGAAGGCCCCGAAGCCCTCACGCCCGGCCGGCATATCGTGGAGTTCGACTTCAAGTACGATGGCCTTGGCATCGGCACCCTCGCCTTCAACAACATGAGCGGCCTCGGCCGGCCCGGCACCGGCACGCTGAAGGTTGACGGCAAGGTGGTGCAGACGATCACGATGGAGAAGACCCTGCCGATGATCCTGCAGTGGGACGAGAGCTTCGACATCGGTTCGGACACGCTGACCGGCGTGAACGACGCCGACTACCAGCCGCCCTTCGCGTTGACGGCGAAACTAAACAAGCTGACTATCAAGGTCGACCGTCCGCAGCTTTCGCCCGAGGACATCAGCAAGCTGCAGCAGGCAACGCGTAACAACAAGGCAAGCGAGTAATGAAATTATCCAATGAAGGAGTCATTATGCTGTCCATCGAATGGTTTCGGCAGAGGGCGCGGCTTGCCGCGGCCTGTGCCTGTATTTCGGCCGCCATCGCGCTGCCTTCTGCAGCGCTGGCGCAACCGGCCGGCATCGAGCCGCAGGCCGAAAAGCTGTTGAAGAACGCGACGAGCTTCCTCGCCGCCCAAAAGCGTTTCAGCGTCGATGCCAGCAGCACGATCGAGGCCGTGCTGGTCTCGGGACAGAAGCTGCAGTTCGACAACAACGCCCTGCTCCAGGTGCAACGCCCGAACATGCTGCGGGCGGAACGTCGTGGCGACCTGGTCGATCAGGTCTTCTACTACGACGGCAAGACGTTGACGCTGCACAACCCTGGGCAGAAGTATTACGCAACGGTCCCGGCACCGGCCACGCTTGAGCAGATGCTCGATTTCGCACGGACTACGCTCGACATCGTCGCGCCGGCCGGCGACCTGCTGTACGCCAACGCTTACGAAATCCTGATGGACAACGTGACCTCCGGCTTCGTGGTTGGCAAGAGTGTCATCGAGGGCGTGCGCTGCGACCATCTTGCCTTTCGCGGTGCCGACGTTGACTGGCAGATCTGGATCCGCGAAGGCAGCAAGCCGCTACCCTGCAAGCTAGTGATCACTTCGAAGGATGTCGCGAACGCGCCGCAGTTCTCGGTGGTCATGCGGAACTGGAATCTGGCGCCGAAGTTCACTGCGGCAAGCTTCAGTTTCAAGGCCCCGCCGGGAGCACGACAGGTCGAATTCTTGCCGCTTGACAAGAGCGGTACCCAATCACGGTGATTACGGAGGAACATGCCATGACGAAATCAATGCATCGGCTGGTGTTCGGCCTTTCACTGCCACTGCTGCTCCTTGCGGACTTCGCGCCCGAAGCACCACTGGGCATCGGCTTTGTGCCGGAGGCCGCAGCCATCGTCGGTCGCCCCGCGACCCCTGTCTCATACGCCGGTGTGGCGCGGCGCACCACGCGCCGGGTTGTCTATGCCGAAACCGCTGCCGTGGCGACAACTGCTGCGGTAGCGACGACGGCGGCGGCGGCCGCGGCCGCCGCCCACCCGCCACCACCACCGGTAGCCCCTGCCGGCCCGGTCCCCATCGGAACCGTCGTGCAGGCATTGCCGCCCGGTTGTGCCGCCACCCCGATCAACGGTGTGGAGTACTACAACTGCGCGCCGGGCGTCTATTACCGTGCCGTGTTTCAGGGAAATAACCTTGTCTACGTGTCCGCACAACCTTGATGCATTTGGGATGCACGTTGCCCCACGACAGGCAGCGTGCAACGATTGAAGACATTGAGTGGGTAATCGGTGAATAGCCGGAGGAGATGATGATGTCACCCTTTGATTGCGACAGCGCAACAGGACGACCGCGCAGTTTCGGGCGCAGGTTTTTCCCCGCCCTGGTTCTTGGCGCGACGCTCGCCGCGCTGTCTGTGCCGTCCACCGCACGTGATCCCGGGATCAACCAGCCGGGGGCCGCCGGTAACGTTCATCGCGATCCCGGCATCAACCAGCCCGGCGTGGCAGGCAATGTCGGTGTGCCGGCTGTCGGCCGGGACCCTGGCATCAACCAGCCAGGTGCTGCAGGAAACATCCATCGTGATCCCGGCATCAACCAGCCGGGGGCGGCGGGCAATGTCGGCGCCCCCGGCGTTGGCCGCGACCCCGGGATCAATCAACCTGGCGCAGCGGGCAACCGACGGCGCGTTGTCAGATAGCCGTCGATTTGCCGGGAATCTAACGCGTCAAGGAGAGGGGCGAAGACGGCCGGCTGACCGGCGATGGCCGGCGGCGAGGGCTGCATGTTCGCCGACGCCGCCGCTCCCGGCGTCTACCTGTATCAGCTCACCGATACCGGGCTTTCCGCGACGCTTACCGTCTCGGGCACCAAGTTCTTCAAGGACGGCGATCTCAACTGAGGACCGTTGCGGTCCGGCGATTTTGTGGCAAATTTTGAAATAAAGGAAAACATGTCTTCTCGCTTCGTGAAACTGACGGTGGGCGTAGCCGCGCTTGCCGCTATCGTTGCCGCGCCAGCCTACGCCGCGCTGAGCGCCGAGGAACTGGCCAAGCTCGCCCAGAATCCGGTCGGAAACCTGATCAGCGTGCCGTTCCAGAACAACACCAACCTGAACGTCGGGCCGTACAATCGGACGCAGAACATCCTCAACATCCAGCCGGTGATCCCGATTTCGGTTAATGAAGAGTGGAACATCATCACCCGGACCATCGTGCCTGTGATCTCGCAGCCGCTCCCCGATGGCGAGCGGACCAACGGTATCGGCGACACGGTGTTCACCGCCTTCCTGTCGCCGGCCAAGCCCGGGCATTTCATCTGGGGCGCCGGGCCGGTGGTGCAGATGCCGACCAACAGTAATTCGGACCTCGGCAACCGCAACTGGGGTCTCGGCCCC
>JBFZCS010000251.1:0-6069 GCA_041307825.1 Azonexaceae bacterium | reverse complement strand
CAAGTCGGCGGTGATCGAGGTGCGTGACACCGGACTGGGGATTCCATCCGGGATGGTCGACCACATTTTTGATCCGTTTTTCAGCCATCGTGCTGACGGCGAGGGCGGCACGGGGCTCGGTCTTGCCATCTGCAAAACGATCGTCGAACGTTATGCAGGTACTATTGAGGTGTCGAGTGTGCCCGGTCAGGGCGCTGTGTTCAGCGTGCGCTTGCCATTGGTGAGCCATTCCTGACATGAAAAAACTGGTGCTGGTTGTTGATGATGATCGGGTGTTCAATCAGCTACTGGTCGAGCAAATTGCCGACCTTGGGCTGGATTGCATTGGTGCGCTCAACTGGAAAGAGGCCGCGCAGACTCTTCTGGAAACCGAGCCGGATCTGATTTTCATGGATCTGAAACTGCCGGATGCCGATACGCCGAAGCTGGTGGAAGCACTGTCCCCTCAATATCCAATTGTGGTGCTGACCGGCTACGGTTCGATTCGCAATGCGGTGAGCCTGATCCAGGCCGGTGCAGTCGAGTATCTGACCAAACCGGTTGGGCTCGACGAGCTGGAAATCATCATCCGGCGCGAACTGGATAGCGCCGAACTTCGGCGCCGCAATGCGTTTTACAGGCGCCAGCTGGAGTCACGGCGCCCCGGTCCGCTGATCGGCGATTCGCGCGCCATGCAGGAAGTCCTTGACCTGATCGAGGCGGTCGCGCCGACCGATGCGACAGTTTTGATTCAGGGTGAATCAGGCACCGGGAAGGAAATGGTCGCCCAGGCCCTGCACGAAAGCAGCGCTTGTTGCGGCCGAGAGATGGTTACGGTCGACGGCGGAACATTGCAGGAAACGCTGTTCGAGTCCGAAATTTTCGGCCACGAACGCGGTGCTTTTACCAGCGCCGAACGCCAGAAAAAAGGCTTGATCGAAGAGGCGGAAGGCAGCACGCTGTTTCTTGATGAAATCGGTGAAACCAGCGCGGCAATTCAGGCAAAACTGCTGCGCGTGCTGGAAACCAATACATTTCGTCGCCTCGGTGGCACCAGAATATTGAAGGCGAATGTCCGCTTCGTCGTGGCAAGCAACCGGGATCTGGCCGAGATGAGCCAGGCTGGGACATTTCGCAGCGACCTCTATTTCAGGCTGGCCAGTTTCGTGATCCATGTGCCGCCGCTACGTGAGCGGCGCGAGGATATTCCGCTGCTCGCCGAGCACTTTCTTCAACGTTTTGCGCGCGGCATCGAGCGCAAATTGACAGCGGACGCGCTCAAGTTGCTGATCGCCTACGATTGGCCGGGCAATATCCGGGAGTTGCGTAACCTGGTCGAGCGAGCAGTCATCCTGGCCGGTCGTGACGGACGTATCCGCGCCGAGCATTTCGGCCCGCTGGTTGCACGGCGCCCCGATTCGGTCGTCCTGGCGTTCGATCACGAGCCCTCGCTCGCTGAAATCGAAAAGGATTACCTGCGCAGGACGCTGCTGCAATATGGCGGAAACCGGGCAAAGGCGGCGCTCGTTCTCGGTATCAGCGAGCGCAACATCTACCGCTTGATCAGGCAGTACGAACTGGACGATCGGTCCGAGCACTAGACGGGCGTCGTACTGTTCCCGGTTGTCCGTCGTTTCAGCCTTCGGCAATGCGTTTGGTGATGTGGGCCAGCGCGTCCTCGACCTGATCGATCAGGATCAGGCACAGATCCCCTGATTCGAGGCGACCCAGCGCGGTATCGATGGCCAGGAATTCGCCAGTGATTTCCAGCGTTTCGCTGGTCCGCTTCGCAGCGGCGAGGCCGGCGCGCAACAGGGCAATGACTTCGCCATCCTCGCGACCGCGCTGGCAGGCATCCTGGTAGAGGATTACATCGTCAAAGGCATCGCCGAGGATTTCGGTCTGCTGGCGGATGTCGTCGTCGCGGCGGTCGCCGGCACCGCTGATGACCACCGAGCGGCGCTTGGCCGGCATGTTGTCGATGGCACTGACCAGCGCCTCGATGGCGTCCGGGTTGTGGCCGTAGTCGGCGATCAGCGTTGCGCCCCGGTAGTCGAAGACATTGAAGCGGCCCGGCGCTGTTTGCGCATCGCTGACGAAACCGGCCAGGGCGCGCTCAATGACTTCCCATGAATAACCGAGCGCCCAGCCGGTGGCAATCGCCGCCATCGCATTTTCAACCTGGAAGCCGATGCTGCCGTTGCGGGTCAGCGGGATGTTGGCGAGCGGGATGCGGTGCTTCTTGCGCCCTTCGCCGCAAATGATGGCATCGCGCTCGACATGGACGACGCGCCTGCCCTGGGCGCGGTGCGTGGCGAGGACCGGATTCATCCGGTCCCGGGCGAAGAAGATGATTTGCCCGTGACAATGGTGCGCCATCGCGGCGACGACGGGGTCGGCTGCGTTGAGCACCGCAGTGCCGTTGGGGGTGACGTTCTCGACAATGACGCGCTTGACCACGGCAAGCTCGTCGACCGTGGTAATGAAATTCAGCCCGAGGTGGTCGCCGATGCCGATATTGGTGATGACCGCGACGTCGCACATGTCGAAGCCCAGCCCTTCACGCAGCACGCCGCCGCGCGCGGTTTCGAAGACTGCGGCGTCAACATAAGGATGCAGCAGCACATTGCGCGCGCTCTTCGGACCGGAGCAGTCGCCATCGTCGGTACGCTTGCCCTGAATATAGACGCCGTCGGTGCTGGTCATGCCGACACGCAGACCGTTGGCTTCGAAGATGCGGCCGATCAGGCGGCTGGTGGTGGTCTTGCCGTTCGTGCCGGCGATGGCGACGACCGGGATGCGGGCGTTGGCGCCGTCGGGGAACATCATGTTCACGATCGCCTCGCCGACCGCGCGGCCCTTGCCGAATGACGGGTCGAGGTGCATGCGCAGGCCGGGGGCGGCGTTGACTTCGACGATGCCGCCGCTTTGCTCTTCCAGCGGCTTGAGCATGGTGTCGCAGACGACGTCGATGCCGGCGATGTCGAGGCCGACGGTCTGCGCGGCGGCAACGGCGGCGGCAGCCAGTTCGGGATGGACATCGTCGGTGACGTCGGTAGCGGTGCCGCCGGTCGACAGGTTGGCATTGTTGCGCAACACGACGCGGACGCCGCGTCCGGGCACGGTATCGGCGCTATAACCTTGTTCGGCCAGGCGGGCCAGGGCAATTTCGTCGAAACGGATCTTGGTCAACGAGGTGGCGTGGCCGTCGGAGCGGCGCGGATCGCTGTTGACGATGTCGACCAGCTGGCGGACGGTATGCTTGCCGTCGCCGATGACCAGCGGCGGGTCGCGGCGGGCGGCGGCGATCAGCTTGTTGCCGATGACCAGCAGACGCCAGTCGTGGCCCGGCAGGAATTTCTCGACCATGATGTCGTCGCGGAACTCGATGGCGACGCGATAAGCCTGGCGTACCTGCTCTTCAGTCGTCAGGTTGACCGAAATGCCCTTGCCCTGGTTGCCGTCCTGCGGCTTGACGACGACCGGCAGGCCGACTTCCTGGGCAGCGACCCAGGCATCGTCCTCGTCCTCGACCGGACGGCCGCAGGGGACCGCGACGCCGGCAACATGCAGCAGCTTCTTGGTCAGCTCCTTGTCCTGCGCGATCGACTCGGCGATGGCGCTGGTATGGCTGGTTTCAGCGGCCTGAATGCGTTTTTGCTTGCTGCCCCAGCCGAACTGGACGAGGCTACCCTGGGTCAGCCGGCGGTAGGGGATTCCCCGCGCCAGGGCGGCCGAGACAATGGCGCCGGTGGAGGGACCGAGGCGGATATCCTCGTCGAGCTCGCGCAGTTCCTTCAGCGTGCCGTCGAGGTCGAAGGGCGTGTCGTTGAGAGCAGCCTGGCAAAGCTGCTCGGCACGTTCGAAGGCGAGGCGGCCGACGTCCTCTTCGGTGTATTCGACGACGACCTGATAGACGCCGGTATCGACGGTCTGCGCCGTGCGGCTGAAGGTGACCGGACAACCGGCCTGGGCCTGCAGGCCGAGCGCGGCGAATTCCAGCGCGTGGGCCATCGACACGGTGTCGAGGTGGTCGGCGGGGATCAGGTCGCCCAGTTCGGGGAAGCGCTCGCGCAGGCGGGCTTCGAAACCGGGCAGGTTGGCGATGGCGACTTCGGCACCTTCGCAGTTGACGATGGCCTGGATGGCGGTGTGCCGGCTCCACAGGTTGGGGCCGCGCAGGGCACGAATGCGGGAAACGTCCATGACGCTGGGTTCCTTGTTATTTCCGGACGGCGGCCGGTTTTCTGGCCGGTTGCGCCTGCTTGGCGGGCTGCGACAGCACGGTGGCGGGGTCGGGGAGGGCGAGGCCGAAAGTCTTGATGCCGGTGGTCAGTACGTCCTGGCTCAGGCCGAGCGCCCAGCCGGCGGCGACACCGGCCAGCACGTTGGCGATTTTCGGCGGCGACTTGGTCTTGCCGATATAGGGCGCGTCGATCAGGCGGCAGAGGCGAATCTCGTCGCCACCGGCGCGCAGGACGATGCGCTTGTCGGCGACCGTGACGCCGCGCTTGCCGGCGGCGAGATGGGCCGCCAGCACCGGGTTGGCGGGATCGCAGGCGAAGAAGATGACCTCGCCGTCGCACAGTTCGGCGAAATCGGCGACCAGTTCGTCTTCGGCGTTCAGGACGGCGTGGCCGCCCGGCAGCACGACATCGACCTGGGTGCGATAAGTCGAACGGTGCGTCGTGTAGTACTCGCCACCGGTCGGCTGGACATCCCAGCGTTCGAGATTTTCGTCTTCCGGCACGATGTTGGTGATGATGCCGACGGCGCAACGGTCGTAGGGCAGGCCCTGGCCGAGGATCACCTCGGCGCCGTTCTCGATCACCGCCGCCTCGACGGTACGGTTGAGCAGCAGCCGACGGCCGCCCTCCCAGTTGGCGGCATCGGTTTTTTGCACATGGCGGCTGCCGAGGAAGATGCCGTCGCTGCAGGCGAGGCCGACATAGTGTGCGGAAAGGTAAAGCAGGCGGCCAACCAGCTTGGCCACGGCGTTCCGGCCGTGGGTGCCGGTGACGCCGACCAGCGGCACGCGGCCGGACTGCCCGGCGGCGAACAGGTTGTTGACGATGGCCTGGCCGACCGGGCGCGGCTGGCCGATGCCCGGTTTGATGTGCATCAGCAAGCTGGGGCCGGCATTAACTTCGACGATGGCGCCGCCTTGTCCGGCCAGCGGTTGCGAAATGTCCTGGCAGACGAGGTCGACTCCGGCGATGTCGAGGCCGACGACGCGGGCGGCGAGGGCAGCCTGTTCGGCGGTTTCGGGATGAACTTCGTCGGTACAGTCGAAGGCGTGGTTGGCGTTGCGCTGGATCAGCACTTCGCGGCCTTCGGCCGGCACACTCCAGGCGTCCAGCTTCTGGCGTTCCAGCTCCATGCGGGCTGCGGTGTCGATGCGGATGAACGACAGCGGATGCAGTTCGGTGGTGCCGCGGCGCGGGTCGGTGTTGACCTGGGTGTCGATCAGTTCCTGCACCGTCGACTTGCCGTCGCCGGTAACGGTGATCAGATCGCTGCGGTTGGCGGCGACCAGCTTGCCGCCGACGACCAGCAGGCGATGCTCGATGCCCGGGATGGAGCGCTCGACCAGCACGCCGGAGCCTTCATCAACCGCGATGGCGTAGGCCCTGCCGACTTCTTCGCGGGTGGTCAGGTCGATGAAGACACCACGGCCGTGGTTGCCGTCGGTCGGCTTGACGCAGACCGGGACGCCGATGTCCTCGGCGGCCTCCCAGGCGTCGTCTGCATCGTCGACCTCGCGGCCTTCGGGCACCGGTACGCCGACCGAGGAGATCAATTCCTTGGTCAGGTCCTTGTCGCGCGAGATGGTTTCGGCAATGGCGCTGGTCTGGTCGGTTTCGGCGGTCCAGATGCGGCGCAGCGCGGCGCTGTAGCCGAGCTGGACCAGGTTGCCGTCGTCGAGCAGACGGATGGCCGGGATGTCGCGATCATCGGCGGCATTGACGATGGCGGCGGTGGACGGGCCGAGGTATTTGCGGTCGACCTTGCGCCGCAGGGTATTGACGACTTCCGCGACAGCGAAGGGCTTGTCCTCGACGGCGGCCAGGATCAGCGCGATGCCCTGTT
>JBFZCS010000250.1:0-6853 GCA_041307825.1 Azonexaceae bacterium | reverse complement strand
ATAAGCAACGCGGATGGTCACCGAGCCCGGATCAAGCCGGGCCGGATCCAGCATCGTGAAGCCGCTGGAAACCTTACCGTCAATTTGCTCGATCAGCAGTGCCTTGAAAGGTTGCATCGCGTTCCTGATTCTTGGGAAGCAAAATTGTATTCATAATTATAGCGATTGAACATAGCCCGGCTCGCCTTCGAGCCCGATTTTTGCCGACGCCGGCAACTTTGCCCAACTCTTTACAGCAAGACGTTTTTCACATACATTCCGCCGCTATGCGAAAAATCCTGCCCACACTCCTCCTTGCCGCGGTCTTGACGTCCGTCGGCTTTCAGGCCGCAGCGACCGAGCAAGTCCGCAAGACCGAAGAAACCCAGTCCTTCTTCGACCGTTACACGAATGCTGCTCAGGATGTCATTCTGCATAGCCTGAAACTGGTCGGCGTCCGTTACCGTTTTGGCGGCAACACTGAAGACAGCGGCCTTGATTGCAGCGGATTTGTCCGCCTGGTTTTCAAGGACACTCTAGGTGAGCAATTGCCGCGCACCTCGGTCGAAATGAGCCAGGTCGGCCAGCGGATCGACACCAGCCAGCTCAAGGCGGGTGACCTGGTGTTCTTCAACACCATGCGCCGCGCCTTCTCGCACGTCGGTATCTACCTCGGCGACAACCATTTCCTGCACGCGCCGCGCACCGGTGCCGAAGTCCGTGTCGAGAGCATGGAGGACAGCTACTGGGTCAAGCGCTACAACGGCGCCCGACGGATCATCGACGGAAACTGAGCGAAGCAGGCGGCGGTCTCGCCGCCTTTTTTTCGCTTTATTTTAATAACAATTCTCATTTACTTAACTAAAATCAATCGTTACAATGCAAACCATTCTCATTAACCAGATGGAGTTGCAGCATGACGTCGATTGCCCGCCTGATCGCCACCGCCCTCGCCTCACTGGCGCTTTCGGCCCACGCCGACGAGAAGGTTCTAAATCTGTACTCGGCCCGTCACTACCAGACAGATGAGGCGCTTTACGCCAATTTCACCAAGCAGACCGGCATCAAGATCAACCGCATCGAAGGCAAGGAAGACGAACTACTCGAGCGGATCAGGAACGAGGGTGGCAACAGCCCGGCCGACATTTTCCTGACGGTCGACGCCGCACGGCTGGCCAAGGCGCACGAACTCGGCGTCTTCGCGCCGGTCGCCTCGAAGATTCTCGATTCGCGCATCCCGGCGCATCTGCGTACCGACGACTGGTTCTCCTTTTCGACGCGGGCGCGGGTAATCGTGTATAGCAAGGCGGCGACCAAGCCGGGCGAAGTACAGACCTACGACGATCTTGCCAATCCGCGTCTCAAGGGCAAGGTGTGCGTGCGTTCCGGCTCCCATCCGTACAACCTGTCGCTGATGGCGTCGATCATCGCCCACGAGGGCGAAGCGAAGGCCGAAACCTGGGCGCGCGGCATGGTGGCCAATTTCGCGCGGGCGCCCAAGGGTGGCGACACCGATCAGATCAAGGCGGTCGCCGCCGGCGAATGCGGCGTCGCGCTGTCCAACTCCTACTATGTCGCCCGCCTGATGCGGTCGACCAAGCCTGAGGACGTAAAAGTGATGGAGAAGGTCGGTATCATCTGGCCCAACCAGGCTACCACCGGCACCCACATCAACGTCTCCGGCGGCGGCATGCTGAAGACCGCGCCGCACAAGGAAGCCTCTGTCAAATTCCTCGAATACCTCGCCTCCGACGACGCCCAGCGTTATTTTGCCGACGGCAACAATGAATGGCCGGTCGTCGACAGCGTCAAGGTGAACAATCCGGCGCTGGAAGCCCTGGGCAGGTTCAAGGCCGACAACCTGCCGATCGCCAAACAGGCGATGTACCAGGTCAAGGCGCAGATGATCTTCGACCGCGCCGGCTTCAAGTAAGCACACCAGTCAGGGCAAGCACCCCGCCGGGGCGTGGTGCTTTCATTTGCGCGCGCGTGAAATCTGCCGCGACAAGGCGATCAGCGGCAGCAGGCCGACGGCGACGATGGCCAGCGAGGCGGTCGAAGCCTCGGCCAGCCGTTCATCGGATGCCAGCGTGTAGACCTGCGTCGCCAGCGTGTCGAAGTTGAACGGGCGCATGACCAGCGTTGCCGGCAACTCCTTCATCACATCGACGAAAACCAGCAGGCCGGCGGTCAACAGGCTGCCGCGCAGCAACGGCGCATGCACCCGGCGCAGCGTGGCGCCCTGCCCGAGACCGAGGCAGCGTGCCGCATCGTCCATGCTCGGCGTGATCTTGGCCAGGCTCGACTCGACGGTATGCAGCGCCACCGCCAGAAAGCGCACAAGGTAGGCATAGACCAGCGCAGCGATGCCGCCGGTCAGCAACAGCCCCGGGTTGCTGCCGAACCACTGCTCCCACTGACCGGCCAGCCAGTTGTCGAGGCGCGTCACCGGAATCAGCACGCCGACCGCGATGACCGCGCCCGGTACCGCGTAGCCGAGCCCGACCAGCCGGTTGAGGCCGGACGCCAGCGAGCTTTTCGACAGGCGCGCGCCATACGCCATCAGCAGTGCCAGCAGGACACCGATCGCCGCGGTGACGCCGGCCAGCAGAAAACTGTTGCGCGACAGCAGCAGGAAGCGCTCGCCGAATTGGGCGTCGCCTTCGGCCAGCGCCATCCTGAGCAGGAGCAACGCCGGCAGCACGAATCCCAGGAGCAAGGGCAGCAGGCAACCGATGACCGCCAGAAGGGCGGCAAACCCACGTAGCCGGGCGCCGGCCATCGGCCGGTTGCGGCCGGTCGTGTTGTGGTAGCGGGCCCGGCCGCGCGAGATGCGCTCGGCCATCAGCAGGAAGAGGACGAAAGAGAGCAACATGGCCGCCAGTTGCGCTGCGGCGACCCGGTCACCGAGCGAAAACCAGGCGCGGTAAATGCCCGTCGTGAAAGTGTTGACCGCGAAATAGGCGACCGTGCCATAGTCAGCCAGCGTTTCCATCAGCGCCAGCGCAACGCCGGCGACAATCGCCGGCCGCGCCAGCGGCAAGGACACCGCGAAGAAGGCGCGCCACGGCCCCATGCCCAGCGTCCGCGCAGCTTCCAGCATGCCGCTCGCGCGCTCGAGAAAGGCGGTGCGGACCAGCAGATAGACATACGGGTAAAGCACGCAGACGAACATCAGGATCGCGCCCGGCAGGCTGCGGATATCGGGAAACCAGTAGTCGCCATGTTGCCAGCCGAAGGCTTCGCGCAAGGCTGTCTGCAGCGGGCCGACGAACTGCAGGAAGTCGGTGTAGACATAGGCCATGACATAGGCCGGCATGGCGAGTGGCAGGACCAGTGCCCATTCGAAAAAGCGGCGACCGGGAAAATCGTGCATGGCGGTCAGCCAGGCGGTGGTGACGCCGAGGGTTCCGACACCGATCCCGACGCCGAGGCTCAACCAGAGGGAGTTCAGGATGTATTCCGGGAGCACCGTCTGGGACAGATGCGACCACGTCGCGCTGGTCCCGCCGACAAAGATGTTGAGACCGACGCTGGCCACCGGCAGCCCCGCCAGAAGGGCGACGATCACGGCAACGGCAAGCAGCGGGGAATGTTTGGGGGCGCGCATGACAGTGAATGCGAATTATAATCGACCACTATGTCGCAACTTGAACTAAATGGCGTCGTCCAGCGCTACGGCGGGCACACCGTCGTCGATGGCGTCGACTTCCGTCTTGAAAGCGGGCAGATCGCCTGCTTGCTCGGCCCGTCCGGCTGCGGCAAGACGACGCTGCTGCGCTGCATCGCCGGCTTCGAGGAAATCGCCGCCGGCGAAATCCGCCTGCGCGGCGAAATCGTCAGCGCGGCCGGCCACCATCTGCCGCCGGAGAAACGGCGGATCGGCATGGTCTTTCAGGACTACGCGCTGTTTCCGCACCTGACGGTCGAGGAAAACGTCGCCTTCGGGCTCGGCCGCAAGCAGCCGCAGGACGCCCGCCTGCGCGTCCGCCAGCTGCTCGCCACGGTCGGTCTGCACGGCCAGGGCGACAAGTTCCCGCACGAGCTTTCCGGCGGCCAGCAGCAGCGCGTCGCCCTCGCCCGCGCGCTCGCCCCGCGCCCCGAACTGATCCTGCTCGACGAGCCCTTTTCCAACCTCGACGTCGGTCTGCGCGAGCGGCTGTCGCTCGAGGTCCGGGAAATCCTCAAGCGTGAGGGGTCAACCGCGATCATGGTCACGCACGACCAGCACGAGGCCTTCGCGATAGCCGATGAGATCGGCATCATGTACGAGGGGCGCATCCAGCAATGGGACGTGCCGTATAACCTTTACCATCGTCCGGCCAACCGCTTCGTCGCCGACTTCATCGGTCAGGGGGTGCTGTTGCCGGGCATCGTCGTCGGCGGCACCAACGTCGAGATGGAACTCGGCAAGCTCGTATCGGACGTGCCGGTCGAATGCAGCGAGACCTGCACCGATTGCCACGACGGCTGCGACGTCGATGTGCTGCTGCGTCCGGACGACGTCGTGCACGACGACCGCAGCCCGCTGCAAGCCGAAGTGCTGCACAAGGCCTTTCGCGGCGCCGACATCCTCTACACCCTGCGCCTGACCAGCGGCGCAGAAGTGCTGTCTCTGGTCCCCTCGCACCACAACCACGCGCTCGGCGAGAAGATCGGCATCCGCCTCGATGCCGACCACGTGATCGCCTTCAAGAAGCCGGGGCACTGAGCGTCCGATGATTCCCTTTCTCAGGCCGTTCGACCCTCTGCCGCCGGTCGCATCGGCCCGGGCCGACATGGGCGGACTGCTCGCCGTCGGCGGCGACCTCTCTGCCGAGCGCATTATCGACGCCTACCGGCAGGGCGTCTTCCCGTGGGGCACGGTCGAACAGCAGCCGCTGTGGTACAGCCCGGATCCCCGCATGGTGCTGTTTCCGGACGAATTCCGCCTCAGCGCTTCATTGCGCAAGACATTGCGCAGCCGGCGCCACGAAGTCCGGTTCGACAGCGACTTCCCCGCCGTCATCGAAGCCTGCGCCGCGATGCCGCGCCCCGGCCAGGACGGCACCTGGATCACGCCGGACATGATGGACGCCTACATCCGCCTGCATCAACTCGGCTGGGCGCATTCGGTCGAAGTTTATGCAGAAGGCGATCTGACTGGCGGCCTGTATGGCATCGCGATCGGTCGCATGTTCTACGGCGAGTCGATGTTTTCCCGGCGCAGCGACGCTTCGAAGATTGCCTTCGCCCATCTCGTCCGCTATCTTCTCGCCCACGACTTCACCATGATCGACTGCCAGATGCGCACCGAACACCTCGTTTCGCTGGGCGGACGCGAAATTCCGCGCGACGATTTTATCGACCGGCTGCGGCAACTGACCCGGGGCGAGCCGCGGCCCGGCCGCTGGACCGCCGACGGTCTCGATACGAACTGGTAAGCATGTCCCTACCCGACGATTCCGCGTTGCCCTTTTCGCTGCTGCAGTTTTATGCTACGTCGCCCTATCCGTGCAGCTATCTGCCCGGGCGCGACGCGCGCTCGCAGGTCGCGACGCCGACCCACCTGATCGACGCCGAGGTCTACAGCACGCTGGTCCGCCGCGGCTTCCGCCGTAGCGGCGCCTTCACCTACCGCCCGCACTGCATCAACTGCGAGGCCTGCATTCCCGTGCGCCTGCCGGTCGCCGAGCTGCAATACAGCCGCGCCCAGCGCCGCGCCATCCGCAACCATGCCGACCTGACCATCCGCCAGCGGCCGCTGGCCTTCTGCGCCGAACACTACGCGCTGTACACCCGTTACCAGAACGCACGCCACGCCGGCGGCGGCATGGATGAAGACGGCCACGAGCAATACGCGCACTTTCTCCTGCAGAGCAATGTCGACACGCGCCTGATCGAGTTCTCCGATGGCGACACGGTACGCATGGTCAGCATCATCGACGTGCTGGAAGACGGCCTGTCGTCGGTCTATACCTTCTACGATCCGGATGTCGCCGGCGCCAGCTTCGGCACCTACAACATCCTGTGGCAGGCCAGACAATGCGACGCCCTCGACCTGCCCTACCTCTATCTTGGCTACTGGATCGCCGAGAGCCGGAAAATGGCCTACAAGTCCCGTTTCGCCCCCATCGAAGGCCTCATCGACGGCCGCTGGCAAACCCTCGAAATTCCCGACAACGACCGATGATCCGCCACCTGCTCGCGCTGCTCTCGCTGTTTTTCTGCGCCCTCGTCCATGCCCAGGTCGAACGCATCCCCTATGCCTGCGATGACGGCAGCCGCCTCGCAGCGGCATTTTCGACCGATAACGACGGTCGACCACAGGCAACCCTGTTCATGGGTGGCCAGGAATTCACGCTGCCCCTCGTCCCCGCCGCCTCCGGCGCCCTCTATCGCGACGGCGAAATCCGCTTCCACACCAAGGGCAACGATGCCTTGTTCGAAGACGGCAGAAACCCCATGCGCCGCTGTACGCGCAGCGATGCCGCGCCGCCGCCTGCCGCGGCTACGCCGCCGGGCGCGCCAAGCAGCTTCGTGGACATTACCGGCAGCGTCGCCTTCCCTGCGCGCGGCGTCCTGCCGGCCGGTGCCGTGCTGGTCATCCGCGTCCAGGATACATCGCGCGCCGACGCGCCCGCCTTCACACTCGCCGAGCAGCGCATCGACCTCGCCGGACTGCAGGTGCCGATTCCGTTCAAAATGACGGTCGACCGCGACCTGCTGCGCAAGAACGCACGCATCACCGTCGCCGCCCGCATCCAGCGCGGCAGTACCTTGCTGTTCATCAGCGACACCAGTTATCCGGCACTGATCGACGGCCAGCCGCGCCACGTCGAGATGGCGTTGAAGCAGGTCGGCAAACCGGGGCGCCGACCCTGACCGGCGCGAT
>JBFZCS010000249.1:0-5983 GCA_041307825.1 Azonexaceae bacterium | reverse complement strand
GTGCCCGATGTCTCGAAGATCGAGGTACTCGGCGCTCAGGACGAGCAGGTGGTCATCGAATTCTCGACCGAGCGCCTGGCCGGACTCGGGCTTGACTACGGCGCCATCGCCGCGGCGCTGCAGGCGCAGAACGTGGTGCGGCCATCCGGTGTGCTGCACACCGGCGACGAGCGTATTTCCTTGCGCGTTTCGGGGGCCTTCGACTCGGAGGCCGACATCGAGGCGATCAATTTCCTGGCTGGCGACCGCATGATTCGCCTCGGCGACATTGCCAAGGTGCGCCGGACTTTTGTCGACCCGCCGCAACCGATGTTCCGCGTCAACGGCAAGCCAGCCATCGGCCTGGCGATCGCCATGCGCGATTCGGGCGACATCCTGGCGCTCGGTCGCAACATCGCGAAGGAAATGGCCGATTTCCGGGCAACGCTTCCGGTCGGCATCGAGCCGACGCTGGTCGCCGACCAGGCAGTGACCGTCGATACCGCGATCAACGATTTCACCACCTCGCTGTGGCAGGCCATCGTCATCATCCTTGTTTGCAGCTTCCTCAGCCTCGGCGGCAGGCCCGGCGCTGTGGTCGCGCTGGCGATACCGCTGACGCTGGCGATCGTGTTCGTCGTGATGGGTGTCACCAATACCGACTTGCACCGGATCTCGCTGGGCGCATTGATCATCGCGCTGGGATTGCTGGTGGACGATGCGATGACGACCGTCGATGCGATGATGCGCCGCCTCGCGGCCGGCGACAGCATGGAAGCGGCAGGCAGCTACGCCTACAAGCATTTGGCTGCGCCGATGCTGATCGGTACGCTGGTCACCATCGCCGGCTTCGTGCCCATCGGTTTTGCCCAGAGTTCGGCGGGCGAATACACCTTCTCGATCTTTTCCGTGGTTGGCATCGCGCTGATCGTTTCGTGGTTCGTCGCCGTTATTTTCGCGCCGCTGATCGGCGTCGCGCTGCTCAAGGTGCCCAAGGCCGGGGGCGATGACAAGCCGAGCGCCATGCTGGGTTTCTACAGCCGGTTCCTGGCGCTCGCCATGCGCGCCAAGTGGCTGACGATCGGCATCACGCTGGCGGCTTTCGTACTCGCCATCGTCGGCCTGCGCTATGTGCCGCAGCAGTTCTTCCCGTCATCGGATCGCCCCGAACTGCTGGTCGATCTGACCTTGCCGCAAAGCGCGTCGATTTTCGCCACTGAAACGACGGCCAAGCGCCTCGAGGAAGTGCTGGCGAAGGATGAAGATATCGACCACTGGAGTACCTACGTCGGGCGCGGGGCGATCCGCTTTTATCTGCCGCTGAACGTGCAGCTGGCCAATCCCTTCTTCGGGCAAATGGTCATCGTCGCCAAGGACGTCGACGCGCGCGAGCGCCTGCAGGCCAAACTCGAAAAGCTGCTGGCCGAAGAGTTCCCGAGTGTCGTCGCGCGGGTGTCGCCCCTCGAACTGGGGCCCCCGGTCGGCTGGCCGATCCAGTACCGGGTGCGCGGCCCGGAGATTAACGAAGTCCGGCGCATCGCACTCGAAGTCGCGCAGGTGATGGCCAGCGATGCCCGGACGCGCCATATCAATTTCGACTGGATCGAGCCATCGCGCCAGTTGCGTCTGCATGTCGACCAGGATCAGGCGCGGCAGCTCGGCGTCAGTTCGGCTTCGCTGGCTACCGTGCTCAATGCCGCCGTTTCCGGTTCAAGGGTGACCCAGTTGCGCGACGGGATCTATCTGATCGATGTCGTGACCCGGGCCGCCGAAGATCAGCGCCTGTCGTTTACCACTTTGCGCACTTTGCAGGTGCCACTGGCCAACGGGCGCAACGTCGCCCTGAGCCAGTTCGCTACCTTCGAGGAGGAGCAGGAATACCCGATGGTCTGGCGCCGCAACCGGGTGCCGACCCTGACCATTTTTGCCGACATTGTGCCGGCGGTGTTGCCGGATAGCGTGGTTGCTGTCCTGACGCCGAAGATCGACGAGCTGAATGCCCGCCTGCCCAATGGCTACCGCATCGAAACCGGCGGCATCGCCGAGGAAAGCGCCAAGTCGCAGGCTTCGGTGATGGCGGTCGTGCCCCTGATGTTTGGCATCATGCTGACCGTCCTGATGTTCCAGCTGGTCAGTTTCCGCCGTCTGGCGATGGTCGTCGCGCTGTTGCCGCTCGGCCTGATCGGCGTCGTCGGCGCCCTGCTGGTATCCGGGCGGCCGCTCGGTTTCGTCGCCATTCTCGGTATCCTCGCGCTGCTCGGCATGATCGCCAAGAACGCGGTGATCCTGATCGACCAGATCGAGAGCGACCGCAAGGCCGGCAAGGAGGTCTGGGATGCCGTCGTCACGGCGAGCAGCTCGCGGCTGCGGCCGATGGTTCTGACGGCGATCTCGACCGTGCTGGGCCTGATTCCGATTGCGCCGACCGTGTTCTGGGGGCCGATGGCGTTCGCGATCATGGGCGGCTTGATGGTCGCCACGCTGCTGACGCTGGTCTTCCTGCCGACGCTTTATGTGACGGTTTTCGGCGGCAAGCCGCCGGCGGCCGGGGAGCATGGCTCGAAGTGAGTTTCGCGCAGCGCACCGCAGGGGTCCGCTGGGTGCTGTTCCTGGTTTTCTGGGTGGCACTCATCGGTTTCTCGCTCTCGGCGCTTGCGGTTGGTATCGTCGCCGCCGCCGGGGCAACCTGGGCGAGCCTCTATCTGCTGCCACCCGGGCCGCAGCGGGTGCGCCTGCTGCCGCTGGCCGCCTTGCTGCCGCGCTTTCTCTGGCAGTCGCTGCTCGCCGGATGGGATGTCGCGCGCCGCGCCTTCGATCCGCGCTTGCCGTTGCGTCCCGGTTTGGTCGCCTATCGGTCTGGCCATGCTCCCGGCCATTTGCGCAACACCTTCGCCACCATCTCGAGCCTGATGCCGGGCACGTTGCCGTGTGGCGAGAATGAAGGCGAGATCATTTTCCACTGCCTCGATGTCGGGCAACCCGTTCTGGAACAACTGGCTGCACAAGAGAAGGCGCTGGCCCGCGTGCTCGAAGAGGTGCCTGGCGATGGCTGATTTCCTCATTGCCGCTGCAATCCTGGTATTGCTGTTGACAGCGCTCGGCCTGATCCGCCTTTTGCGTGGCCCCGGTGACGCCGATCGCATGATGGCGGGGCAGTTGCTCGGCACCGGGGGGATCGCAGCCCTGCTCCTGGGCGCAACGATTTCGGATCCGGCGATCATCGATGCCGCCTTGACGCTGGCGCTGCTTGCGGCCTTTGCCTCGCTCGCCTTCGTCAAGTACGGTGGCGCTTCGGGCAAGTCGCATACGCCGGATTCGGGAGGCGATAAATGAGTTTTCTGCTCAATCTATGGACCATTGTCGCGGTATCGGCCGGCGTATTTTTCTTTCTCGCCGGCACCGTCGGCCTGCTGCGTTTTCCCGATACCCTGACCCGGCTGCATGCCCTGACCAAGGCGGACAACCTGGGCCTCGGTCTGGTCGTCCTTGGCCTCTTGCCGCACGTCAGCGGTCCGCTGGCCGCCCTCAAGCTGGTCTGCGTCTGGCTGCTCGTGCTGCTCGCCGGAGCGACCGCGTCCCAGTTGATCGCGCGTGTCGCGAAGCGCGCGGAGCCGCCGGCATGATGATGGCGATGCTGCTCGACGGCAGCTTGGTGCTGCTGATTCTGGTGGTTGCGGTATGGACCGTCGCGGTGCACGACTCTTTCGCCGCTGTCGTCGGCTATACCGTCTACGGATTGCTGCTGGCGCTCGCCTGGGTGCGCCTGGCCGCTGTCGATGCGGCGTTGACCGAAGCCGCCATCGGCGGCGGGTTGACCGGCGTGTTGCTGATTCGCGCAGCGGTCAGGTTGCGCCGGACCGAAGCCGTTTCCCACGCCGAAACTCCCGGCCCGCTGTTCCGGGTAATGGCGGCGCTTGTCGCCGCAAGTATTGCGGCGGCGCTGGCGGTCGTCGTTCTCAGCCTGCCCGAGCCGGGGCCTACCCTGGCGCCCTACGTCGCGCAACATATTGCCACCACCGGCCTCGGCAATGCGGTAACCGCCGTGCTGCTCTCCTTTCGCGCGATCGACACGCTGCTCGAGGCGGTTGTCCTGATCTTTGCCCTGATCGCAGTCTGGACGCTGACGCCTGAGCGCTTCTGGGGCGGACGTCCGGGGCCGAAGTACGAAACGGACCCCAACGGCATGCTGGCCTACCTGGCGCGCCTGCTCCCGCCAATCGGCATCGTCGTCGCCGTCTACGTTCTCTGGGTCGGTGCCGACCTGCCCGGTGGCAAGTTCCAGGCGGGAACCTTGCTGGCAGCGATGTGGCTGCTCGCCATCATGGCCGGCCTGACCGAGGCGCCGCCGATCAGCAGCCGCTGGCTGCGCGGCATGCTGGTTGCCGGCACCGTCGTCTTCCTCGTCATCGGCTTCGCCGGGGTGCCGCTGGCCGGCGCCTTCCTGGCCTATCCGGAGGGCTACGCCAAGCCCCTGATCATTGCCATCGAGGCGGCGTCGATGGCGTCCATTGCCTTCACCCTCGCCCTGCTGGTGCTGGGGCCGCCTGAACGGAGCGATCGGCGATGAGCGCGGCTACCTTGTACGGCCTGTGCGGGGCCGCGCTGGTCGGGCTGGGTTTGTACGGCCTGCTGGTCAATCCGCAGCCGCTGCGCAAGATTCTCTCGTTCAATCTCGTCGGCAGCGGCGTCTTCCTGTTGTTCGGTGTCGTCGCGCGGCGCGGCGCGGCGCTTGGCATGGGCGGCGATCCGGTGCCGCAGGCGCTGGTCATCACCGGCATCGTCGTTGCCTTCTCGGCGACGGCGCTGGCGGTAGCCCTGCTCCTGCGCCTGCATGATGCCACCGGTTCGGCGACGCTGGCGGCGCCGGAACCTGGCGCGCCGCCCGCCGCATGAGTACGCTGCCGAACGCCATCCCGGCGCTGACGACGGCCGGTGGCTTCCTGCTCGTCCTGGCGCTGATGCTGCCTCTGGTCGGCGTTTTGCTCGCGTTGGTTCTCGGCGGGCGAAATGCCCGGCGCGTGGTCTTCTTCACTCTCCCGCTCGGTCTTGCGCTGGCCGTTGCCATCGCTGTCGAGGCCCTGCAAACCGGGAATCCGCTGGTCTATCTGCTGGGCGGCTGGGCGCCGCCGCTCGGCGTCGCGCTGCGTGCCGATGGCCTGTCGGTGGTCATGCTGCTGACCACAGCGGCGATCATCCTGGCGGTAGCCATCTATGCCCGCGATGATTTTTCGACCCCGGCGGGCGCCAGCGAGGCGCGCGCGCCGCTGTTGTTCTGGGCGCTGCTGCTGGCAGTCTGGGGGTCGCTCAACGTGATTTTCCTGGCCGGCGACTTGTTCACGCTGTACGTCGCGCTCGAACTACTGACCTTTGCCGGTGTGCCGCTGGTCAGCCTCGACGGGCGCCCCGAGACACTGCAGGCGGCGTTGCGTTATCTGCTGTACGCGCTTATCGGCTCGGTGCTCTACATGCTGGGCGCGGTGCTGCTGTACGGCGCCTACGGCACGCTCGACATCGCGCTGCTCGCCCAGCGCGTCCGGCCGGAGCCAGCGGCCTTTGCTGCTGCAGCGTTGATGACGGTTGGCCTGCTGGCGAAAACCGCGCTCTTCCCGCTCCACCTGTGGCTGCCGCCGGCCCATGCCGGGGCGCCCGCGGCAGCCAGCGCGGTGCTCTCGGCGCTGGTCGTCAAGGGCTCGTGGTTCCTTATCGTGCGCCTGTGGTTCGACGTGATGCCGGGCGTGGTGACGCTACCCGCGGCGCAACTGCTCGGGGCTCTGGGTGCCGCTGCCATTGTCGTCGGTAGCGTCGTCGCACTGCGGCAGGAGCGCTTGAAGCTGCTCGTCGCCTATTCGACGATGGCGCAGATCGGCTATCTGTTTCTCATGTTTCCGCTCGCCTTCGATACTGCCGGCAACGGGCCGGTGCATGGTGCTGCGCTGAGCGGCGGACTCTTGCAGGTCGTGTCGCATGCGACCGCCAAGGCCGGCATGTTCATGGCGGCTGGCCT
>JBFZCS010000248.1:0-5704 GCA_041307825.1 Azonexaceae bacterium | reverse complement strand
AGATGGACCCGGCGTATCGCGAGATCTCAGAGCGTTTCCACAAGGACCCGGCCTACTTCTCCGAAGTGTTCGCCCGCGCCTGGTTCAAGCTGACCCACCGCGACATGGGCCCGAAGACGCGCTACATCGGCCCCGACGCGCCCAAAGAAGATCTGATCTGGCAAGACCCAGTGCCGGCCGGCCGCGCCGACTACGACGTCGCTGCCGTGAAAGTAAAAATCGCCAGCAGCGGACTTTCCATCGGCGACATGGTGGCGACCGCGTGGGACAGCGCCCGCACCTTCCGCGGCTCGGACAAGCGCGGCGGCGCCAACGGCGCGCGCATCCGCCTGGCCCCGCAAAAGGACTGGGAAGGCAACGAGCCCGCCCGCCTGTCCAAGGTGCTGTCGATCCTGGAAGGCATCGCCGCCCAGACCGGCGCCAGTGTCGCCGATGTCATCGTGCTGGCCGGCAATGTCGGCGTCGAACAGGCGGCCAAGGCGGCTGGCTTCAACGTTGCCGTTCCCTTCGCGCCGGGCCGCGGCGATGCCAGCCAGGACATGACCGACGCCACGTCCTTCGAAGTGCTGGAACCGGTCGCCGACGGCTACCGCAACTGGCTGAAGAAGGACTATGTCGTCAGCGCCGAGGAACTGATGCTCGACCGTACGCAGCTCCTGGGCCTGACCGCCCATGAAATGACGGCGCTGGTGGGCGGCATGCGCGTGCTGGGCACCAACCACGGCGGTAGCAAGCACGGCGTGTTCAGCGACCGGGTCGGCGCGTTGAGCAACGATTTCTTCGTCAACCTGACCGACATGGCCTATCAGTGGAAACCGGCCGGCAGCAACCTGTACGAAATCCGCGACCGCAAGACCGGCCAGGTCAAGTGGACCGCGACCCGGGCGGATCTGGTGTTCGGCTCCAACTCGATCCTGCGCGCCTACGCCGAGGTCTATGCGCAGGACGACAACAAGGAGAAGTTCGTGCGTGACTTCGTCGCAGCCTGGACCAAGGTCATGAATGCCGACCGCTTCGACCTGAAGTAAGGCTCGACCTGATGTAACTCCAGGTCGGGCTCCCCGCGCCGCTGAACGTGTGGCGCGGGGATGCCGCACACGGCCTCTCCCCACGTCCTCCCTTTGGCCGCTTTCAGAATCTCCCGAGCGCCAGCATCCATGCGATGGATGATCTTGCCCTCCAGGCCGCCTGATGCTTACTTCCAGCGTGTGCAGCGCGAATGCTGAAAGTACACTGAGCCATGGCTGCCAACGACAAAGATACCCGCCCCGACCCCGACGCCCTGCTGGCCAAGCTGGCAGCAGAGGAGGTTCGCGCTGCGCGCGGCAAGCTGAAAATCTTCTTCGGCGCCAGCCCTGGCGTCGGCAAGACCTACGCCATGCTGGTGGCGGCGCGGCAGTTGCAGGCGCAGGGCGTGGATGTCGTGGTCGGCGTGGTTGAGACGCACGGCCGCTCGGAGACCGCCGCGCTGTTGCAGGGGCAGGAAATCCTGCCGCTGAAGTCCATCGAGTACAAAAACCGCGTGCTCAAGGAGTTCGACCTCGACGCGGCGTTGGCGCGCAAGCCGGGTTTGCTGCTGGTGGACGAGCTGGCGCATTCCAACGCGCCCGGGTCGCGCCATCCGAAACGCTGGCAGGACGTGGAGGAACTGCTTGCCGCCGGCATTGACGTTTACACCACGGTCAACGTGCAGCATCTGGAAACGCTCAACGATGTGGTCAGCGGCATTACCGGCATCAAGGTGTGGGAGACCCTGCCGGATCGGTTGTTCGACATGGCAGACGAGGTGGTGTTGGTCGATCTGCCGCCCGATGAGTTGTTGCAGCGCTTGAAGGAAGGCAAGGTCTACCTGCCGCAGCAGGCCGAACGTGCGATCCGGAACTTCTTCCGCAAGGGCAATCTGCTCGCCTTGCGCGAGCTGTCCTTGCGCCGCACCGCCGACCGGGTCGACGAGGATGTCGTGGCCTATCGCCGCGACCAGGCGGTGACCCCGGTCTGGCCGACGCAGAATTCACTGCTGGTGTGCATCGGCCCCGAGCCGGGTGGCGAGAAGCTGGTGCGCAACGGTGCGCGGCTGGCGGCGCAGTTCGATGTGCCCTGGCACGTCGTCTATGTGGAAACGCCGGAGTTGTTGCGTCTGCCAGAAGCGCGCCGCACGCGTCTGCTGAAAATCCTCAAACTGGCCGCCGACCTGGGCGCGAAGACCGCGACGCTGCCCGGCGAAGATGCCGCGCTGGTGGCGCTGACCTACGCGCGCGAACACAACCTGGGCAAAATAGTGCTCGGTCGCCGCTCGGTGGGCTGGCGTGCCTATCGCTTTCCCTGGCAGCGCCGCTTCAGCACCCGTCTGGGCGCCATCGCGCCGGATATCGATCTGATCCTGGTGGAGCTGGGCAGCGAGTTGGGCAACAACGTGCCTGAAGATGCCGCGCAATCGGTCAAAACGCCATTCGCGAACCCGATCGGCAAGGCTGGCGGTCGCACCGGCTGGCGCCAGTTCGGCCTGGCTGCTGCCGCCGTCGTCGCGGTGACCCTGTTCGCCACGCCGCTGCACGACATCCTGGAGTTGGCCAACATCGTCATGCTGTTCCTGCTGGCGGTGCTGTTTGCCGCGTTCAAGCTCGGGCGCGGCCCGGCGCTGTTGACCGCATTCCTGTCGGTGGCGGCGTTCGATTTCTTCTTCGTCTCGCCGCGTCTCTCGTTCGCGGTCAGCGATGTCCAGTATCTGATCACCTTCGCCGTGATGCTGACGGTGGCGCTCTCAATCGCCCACCTGACCACCGGCCTCAGCTTCCAGGCGAAGGTGGCGGAAAGCCGCGAGCGGCGCATGCGCGCGCTCTACGAAATGGCGCGCGAGCTGTCCAGCGCGCTGGTGCTGGAGCAGATCGAGGAAATCGGCGACCGCTTCGTCTCCAGCACGTTCGGCGTGCATGCCCACCTGCTGCTGCCGGACGACAAGGGCAAGCTGCCGGTGATCCTCTCTCGCGGCGACGTGCTCGATCTGGGCATCGCGCAATGGGCGCTGGACCACGGCGAATCGGCCGGTTGCGGCACCGACACGCTGCCGGCCAGTCAATATTTGTATGTGCCGTTGAAGGCCACCATGCGCGTGCGCGGCGTCATGGCCATCGCGCCGCGGCAGGAAGGCGGTCTGCTCAACCCGGAACAGCAGCGCCTGCTCGATACCTTCGCCGCATTGATCGGCATCGCGCTGGAGCGGGTGCATTACATCGCCGTCGCGCAGGAGGCCCTGGTCAGCATGGAATCGGAGCGCCTGCGCAACGGCCTGTTGTCCAGCATCTCGCACGATCTGCGCACGCCGCTGACCGCGCTGGTCGGGCTGATCGACGCGATGATGCTGATTGAGCCGAAACTGCCGCAGCCACATCAGGAATTCGCCGGCGCGATCCGCGAGCAGGCCATGCGCACCAGTTCCCAGGTCAACAACCTGCTCGACATGGCGCGCCTGCAGGCCGGCAAGGTCACGCTCAAGCGCGAATGGCAGCCGTTGGAAGATGCCGTCGGCGCGGCGCTACAGGCCCGCGCCGGCGTACTCGGGGGCCATAGCGTGCATATCGACCTGCCGGGCGATCTGCCCTTGCTGGAACTGGACGCGGTGCTGATGGAACGCGTGTTCAGCAACCTGCTGGAAAATGCCGCCAAATACACGCCGCCGGGCAGCGTCATCGAAATTTCCGCTCACGTCACCGGTGGCGAGGTCGAGGTCACTGTCTGCGACAACGGGCCGGGCTTGCCGCCGGGCCGCGAGCAGGCCATGTTCGAGAAATTCACCCGCGGCCAGGAGGAAAGCAACATCGTCGGCGTCGGTCTTGGCCTGGCCATCGTGCGCACCATCGTCGCGGCGCATGGCGGTCGGGTATGGGCTTACAACAGAAAGCACGATGGTGCTTGCTTCGCGTTCACGTTGCCGATCGGCCAGCCGCCAGCCATCAAGGAAATTGCATGAGCGAACCCGTCGTGAATGTCGTGCTGATCGAGGACGACAAGGAGATTCGTCGCTTCGTGCACAGCGCGCTCGGCACGTCCGGCTTCCAGGTCTGGCCGGCGGAAAATGCCGAGCGCGGCCTGATCGAGGCGGCCACCCGGCAGCCGGAACTGATCATTCTCGACCTGGGGCTGCCCGACCGGGACGGGCTCGATGTGATCCGCGACCTGCGCGCCTGGACCGCGATGCCGATCCTGATCCTGTCCGCGCGCGGCGAAGAAACGCAGAAAGTGGCGGCCCTCGACGCCGGCGCCGACGACTACCTGACCAAGCCGTTCGGCGTGCCGGAATTGCTCGCCCGCATGCGGGCATTGCTGCGTCGGACGATCCAAAAGGAAGACGGCAAAGTCCTGGTCGAGTTCGGCGATCTGCGCATTGACCTGGTGCATCGCGCGGTCACCCGCGCCGGCGAGGCCGTGCATCTGACGCCTATCGAATACCGCATGCTGACGGTGCTGATCGCCCACGCCGGCCGCGTGCTGACCCACCGGCAACTGCTGAAGGAAGTCTGGGGACCGTCACACGTGGATCGCATCCACTACCTGCGCGTATTCATGGCCGGCCTGCGCCGCAAGCTGGAAGCCGAACCGGCGCGGCCAAAACACCTGCTCACCGTGTCGGGCGTGGGGTATCGGCTGGAAATTTAGAGCAAGCCTCGCTGCCTACGTCAGCCCAAAGTGGCCCCAATATCGGCTGCCAGTCCGGCATGCACGATGCGGCCGCCGGCAATATTCATCCCGGCAGCAAAGCCGGTATCCGCTTGCAGCGCGGCGTGCGGATCAGCGGCCAGTTTCAGCAGGTAGGGCAGGGTGGCTTCCGCCAGCGCCAGGGTGGCGGTGCGCGCGACTGCGCCAGGCATGTTGGCGACGCAGTAATGCACAACGCCTTCCTCAACGTAAAACGGCGCAGTGTGGGTGGTGGCGCGCGAGGTTTCGCTGATGCCGCCCTGGTCTATGGCGACATCGACTAGCGCCGCGCCGGCGGGCATGTTGTGGATCAGTTCGCGCGTCAACAGGCGCGGCGCGCGGCGGCCGAGGACATAGGCGGCGCCGATGATCAGATCGGCATCCGCGACGCATTCGGCGATGTTGGCGGCGTTGGAAAAGCGGGTTTTCAGGCGGCCGTCGTATTGCTCGTCGAAGGCGCGCAGCCGGTTGGGGTCGCGGTCGAGCAGCGTCACATCGGCGCCGATGCCGACGGCCAGGCGCGCGGCGTTGGCGCCGACAACGCCGCCGCCGAGGATGACCACCTTGCCCGGCAACACGCCCGGCACGCCGGAGAGCAGGACGCCGCGGCCGCCGTTCTTCATCTCCAGCGCCTGCATGCCGGCCTGGATTGCCAGGCGGCCGGCAATTTGCGACATCGGCGCCAGCAGCGGCGTGCGTCCAGCCGTATCGAGCACGGTTTCGAAGGCGACCGCGTTGACGCCGGCGCGCATCAGGTCGGCGGCCAGGGCGGGGGCGGCGGCCAGATGCAGGTAGCAGAACAGCCATTGCCCGGCACGCAGGCAGGCGACTTCAGCCGCTTGCGGTTCTTTAACCTTGAAGATCAGATCGGCCCGATACACGCCCGCGGCATCGGTCAACTCAGCGCCGGCGGCCAGATAAGCCGTATCCGGATAGGCTATCGCCGCACCCGCTCCGTTCTCGACGCTGACGCGGTGGCCTGCGGCGACCAGCGCGGCGACGCCGGATGGCG